>NZ_LZSZ01000064.1:0-584 GCF_001665645.1 Mycobacterium sp. 852002-30065_SCH5024008
AGCGAGCGGGTGGGGTGCAGCCGTTCCACGAGCAGCTCGAAGGGCACGTCTTGGTGCTCAAAGGCGGCCAGGCTGCGCGCGCGCACCTGCCCCAACAGTTCAGCCACACTGGGATCCCCGGCCACCTCGACGCGTAACACCAAGGTGTTGACGAAGAACCCGACCAGCTCATCAAGGGCCGGGTCGCGCCGGCCCGCGATCGGGAACCCAACGGCCACCTCACAACTGGCGCTGAGCTTCGAGAGCAGTATTGTCAGCCCGGCTTGGATGACCATGAAACTGGTGGCGTTGTGCGCGCGGGCCACCCGGGTGATCTGCTGCTGCAACTGCGCCGGCCACTCGATGGTGAGGCTTGCCCCGCGATAATCGGCTACCGCCGGATAGGGCCGATCGGTGGGCAGCACCAGGCGTTCGGGCATCCCGGCCAGGGCCTGCTGCCAGTAGGCCAGCTGCCCGCCGATCACACTGTCGGGGTCCTCGAGATCGCCCAGCTGCTCACGCTGCCACAGCGTGTAGTCGGCGTACTGCACCGCCAACGGCACCCACCCAGGGGGCTGGCCTTGAACGCGGCTGGCATACGCCAC
>NZ_LZSZ01000065.1:0-67278 GCF_001665645.1 Mycobacterium sp. 852002-30065_SCH5024008
ATGCGATCGTCGGCAGCGTCAGATGTGTATAAGAGACAGGTATTGGAACGAGTACGGCAACGCCAGCCGCCAACTTCGCACCGTGTCCGCGCCAGGAGCCGTGGATTGCAACACTGTCCCCGGCGCCATATGCGACGGCACCAACTTCCTAATGCAATGCGTGGCTTACGGTTCCGACGACTGGATCACATGCACTGGCGGCCGCAGTGCACGTGTTTACCTCTACTAATCTGCCGCCAAGTGTCGCCGCATCGAGACGTCTTCGTTGGAATCGTTAGACCCGTGTTGGTTGGATGCTGATGTTGACATCAAGACCCATTCGCTATCTGCAGTTCGTCCGACCCCGTACGCGATTTAAAGTCGGTTGTCGCAGAGCGCTATTCACTTGCCGATTCTGATCTGGGCAGGCCGAGCCGCGCGCTTTTCCGATGACTACAGTCCGGCGACCGACGCAAGTACCGGTATTGGCACGACGCTTCCGCTAGAAGCAGCTGTAAAAGGCGCGGTTGAACTGACCGACGCTGCTGGAGCTGGAAGTGAACACCCCAGATCGCCCGGAAATTGTCAAATCCGTCTCCTGATTTGGGTTGAAATCGCACGTCCGCGCGAGCGCTTAATTGATCCACAGGTCAGCGAACTTTCGAACCGTGCTTAGGGTAGGTAAAGTTACGGCGTGCGTTCTCACCGGATAGGTCGCTGCGTCGGGCTCGGGGCCTCTGCACTGGTCACCGCGTCTGGCCTGCTGTTGTCCCCCGCCGCGGCGCCCATCGCCTCCGCCTTCGACTGCCCGGACGTCGAGGTCATCTTCGCCCGCGGCACCAACGAGCCGGCCGGCCTGGGCCGCGTCGGCGACGCGTTGGTGGACTCGCTGCGCCAGCAGACCAGCCTGAACATCCTGCCCTACGGGGTGAACTACGCCGCCAGCAAGCTGCAGCTGCACGGCGGCGACGGCGCCAACGACACCATCGACCGCGTCAAGAAGAGCGTGGAGACCTGCCCGAACACCAAGATCGTGCTGGGCGGCTACTCGCAGGGCGCGTCGGTGATGGACATCGTGGCCGGCGTCCCGATCGGCGGCATCAGCTGGGGCAACAAGCTGCCCGCGCAGTACGCCAACAACATCGCGGCCGTCGTCACGTTCGGTGACGTGGCCGACCGCGCCGGCGGCACGCTGCCCAGCCAGAGCGCGCTGCTGGGCTCGAAGGCCGCCGACTATTGCAACCCCAACGACCCGATCTGCCACGCCGGGGCCGGTAACGAGTGGAGCGGGCACACCGAGGGCTACGTCCCCGTGTACACCACCCAGGCCGCGGCGTTCGTCGCCCAGAAACTGGCCGGCTCGAGCCCGTCCAGCCCCGCGTTCGGGCCGCCGCTGGGCCCCGTTCCGAACCAGCCCGGCGGCACGCCGTCACCGGTGTACGGCCAGAACCCGCCCGGGTCGGCGCCGTCGATCCACGGCGGAACCGACCCGGCGCCCGCGCCGGCCGCGCCGGCCGCGCCGACCACGGTGACTCCGCAAGCTCCTCTCGTCTGAATCGTTACCGGCACGAGACCAACGCGCCCCTAACATCGTGGGGTGCGGCTCATTCCATTGACGCTAGGCGCCGGGCTGCTCGCGGGCGCCGCGATAGTGGTTGCTCCCCAACTGCTTCCGCAGGCCTTCGCCTCGTGCCCCGGCGTTGAGGTGGTGTTCGCCCGCGGAACCGACGAACCGCCCGGCGTCGGCAAGGTCGGCGGGGCGTTCGTGAACTCGCTGCGCCAGCAGACCGGCAAAAGCGTTGGCTCATATGGGGTGAACTATCCGGCAAACAAGGACTTCCTGGCCGCCGCGGACGGCGCCAACGACGCCAGCAACCACATCCAGCAGATGGCGGGCAACTGCCCCAACACCAAGCTGGTGCTCGGCGGCTACTCGCAGGGGGCCGCCGTCGTCGACATCGTCACGGCCGCACCGTTGCCCGGCCTGGGCTTTCGCCAGCCGCTGCCGGCGGCGGCCGCCGATCACGTCGCCGCCGTCGCCCTGTTCGGGAATCCGTCGAGCCGGGCGGGCCAGCTGATGAGCGCGCTAACCCCGGAATTCGCCGGCAAGACCATCGACCTGTGCAACCCGGGCGACCCGATCTGCTCGGGCGGCACCCGGTGGGCATCGCACCTGAGCTACGTGCCCGGATTGACCAACCAGGCGGCCAATTTCGTCGCGGCCAAGGTTTAGCGACTGCGCAGGTCCCGGGTGACCTGGTTGCGCGCCTCCAGCTGGTCATCGGGCGGATAGTCGACGCTGACCAGCGTCAGCCCGTGCGCCGGCGCGGCCGCGTAGTCACTGGAACGGCTGGTGGCGGTGAGCAATTCACGACACCACGACACCGGGCGGCGGTGCTCGCCCACGGCCAGCAGCGCCCCCACCAACGAGCGCACCATCTGCCAGCAGAACGCGTCGGCGCTGACGTGCGCGGTGATCAGGTCACCGTCGCGCGACCAGTCCAGGCGCTGCAGGTCGCGGATGGTGGTGGCGTTGGGCCGATGACGGCAGAACCCGGCAAAGTCGTGCAACCCCAACAGGTCTCGCGACGCGGCGGCCATCGCGTCCACATCCAGGGGGCGCGGCCACGCGGTGACGTAGCGGGCCCGCTGCGGCTCCACCCCGTAGGGCGCCGTCGACAGCCGGTACACGTAATGACGCCGCAGCGCCGAGAACCGGGCGTCGAAACCCGCTGGAGCGCGGGCGATGTCGAGCACCCGGACATCGGTGGGTAGGAACCGGCCGAGCCGGCGCACCAGCGGCTCGAATTCCGTTTCCCCGACACGCGACGAGCGCGGGTAGGCGTGCGGCAGCGCGGCCGGCGGCACATCCACGTGGGCCACCTGACCGGTGGCGTGTACCCCGGTGTCGGTGCGCCCGGCCGCCCGCAACCGCATCGACGCACGGAAGACCGTCGTCAGCGCCTCGTCGAGCACTCCGGCGACGGTGCGCTGGCCGGACTGGGGTGCCCAGCCCGCGAATTCCGTTCCGTCGTAGGCGATGTTGAGCCGCAGACGGACGGCGTCGCTAACTCTCGTCAGCCTCGTCGTCCGCCTTCTCGGCGGCCTCGGCTTCGGCCCTCGCGGCGACGGCCTTATCGGCCTTCTCCTCGGCCTTGGCCTGGGCTTCGGTGGTCTCGCCGGCTTCGGCTTCCGACGTCTCGGCCGGCTCGGTCACCTCGTCGGCGGTCGGGCCGACGGCTTCCTCGGGCTCGACCGCCGCCTGAGGCGCCGCCGCGGCCGCGACGGGCGCGTCAGACTTCTTGGAAGACTTCGCCCGGCGCGCCCGGTCGGCCTCCGAGGTCACCGTCTTCTCCAGCACCAGCTGAATCACGGCCATCGGGGCGTTGTCGCCCTTGCGCGGTTCCACCTTGATGATGCGGGTGTATCCGCCGTTGCGGTCGGCGAAGAACGGCCCGATCTCGTCGAACAGCTTGTGCACGACGTCCTTGTCGCGGATCTTCTTCAGCACCTCGCGACGATTGTGCAGCGTGCCCTTTTTCGCATGCGTGATCAGCTTCTCCGCATACGGCCGCAGCGCCCGCGCCTTCGGCTCGGTCGTCTTGATCTGGTTGTGCTCGAAGAGCGATGTCGCCAGGTTGGCCAACAGGGCCTTCTGGTGGGAAGACGACCCGCCGAGACGGGGGCCCTTGGTGGGCTTGGGCATTGCACTATCTCCTCATTGGGGGCCGGCCCCCGTATCAGGTAGGGCCGGGACGGAATTCTTTACAGCTGTTCGGTTTCCGCGTAGTCCTGGTCGTCGTAGGCGCCCTCGGTGGACCAGGTGCCCGTGGCCACGTCGTAGCCCGCGACCTGCGACGGGTCGAAGCTCGGCGGGCTGTCCTTGAGCGACAGGCCCAGCTGGTGCAGCTTGACCTTCACCTCGTCGATGGACTTCTGACCGAAGTTGCGGATGTCGAGCAGGTCGGACTCGGTGCGGCTCACCAGCTCGCCGACGGTGTGCACGCCCTCGCGCTTGAGGCAGTTGTACGACCGCACCGTCAGGTCCAGGTCGTCGATCGGCAGCGCGAACGAGGCGATGTGGTCGGCCTCGGCCGGCGACGGCCCGATCTCGATGCCCTCGGCCTCGACATTGAGTTCGCGTGCCAGGCCGAACAATTCGACCAGGGTCTTACCGGCCGATGCCAGCGCGTCGCGCGGGGTGATCGAACTCTTGGTCTCGACGTCCAGGATCAGCTTGTCGAAGTCGGTGCGCTGCTCGACACGGGTGGCGTCGACTTTGTAGGTCACCTTGAGCACCGGCGAGTAGATGGAATCGACCGGGATGCGGCCGATTTCGGCGCCGGAGGCCCGGTTCTGCACGGCCGGGACGTAACCGCGGCCACGCTCGACGACGAGCTCGACCTCGAGCTTGCCCTTGTCGTTCAGCGTCGCGATGTGCATGTCGGGGTTGTGCACCGTGACACCGGCGGGCGGGACGATGTCACCCGCGGTGACCGCACCCGGGCCCTGCTTGCGCAGGTACATGGTGACCGGCTCGTCCTCCTCGGAGGACACGACCAGGCTCTTGAGGTTCAGGATGATCGCGGTGACGTCTTCCTTCACCCCGGCGACGGTGGTGAACTCGTGCAGCACGCCGTCGATGCGGATGCTGGTGACGGCCGCGCCGGGAATCGACGACAGCAGCGTCCGGCGCAGCGAATTGCCCAGGGTGTAACCGAATCCGGGCTCCAGGGGCTCGATGACGAACTGCGAGCGGCTGTCGGTGAGGACTTCCTCCGACAGTGTGGGTCGCTGAGAGATCAGCATGGTGTTTCTTCTTCTCCTTCTCGGCACCCGCTATTTGATGCCGTTCAGACCTGCACCGGGTTCGGTGCAGGGTGCTCTTACTTCGAGTAGAACTCGACGATCAGCTGCTCGGCGAGCGGCACGTCGATCTGCGCCCGCTCGGGCAGCTGGTGGATCAGGATGCGCTGACGCTCCCCCACCACCTGCAGCCAGCTCGGGATCGGGCGGTCGCCCGCCGTCTCCCGCGCGATCTGGAACGGCACCGTGTTCAGCGAGCCGTCCCGCACATCGATGATGTCGTACTGCGACACCCGGTAGCTGGGGACGTTCACGTGCACGCCGTTGACGCTGAAGTGGCCGTGGCTGACCAGCTGGCGGGCCATCCGGCGCGTGCGGGCCAGCCCGGCGCGGTACACGACGTTGTCCAGTCGGCTTTCCAGGATCTTGAGCAGCTCCTCACCCGTCTTGCCGGACTGCCGGGAAGCCTCTTCGTAGTAGCGGCGGAACTGCTTCTCCATGACGCCGTAGGTGAAGCGGGCCTTCTGCTTCTCCTGCAGCTGCTGCAGGTATTCGCTCTCCTTGATCCGCGCGCGGCCGTGCTGACCCGGCGGGTAGGGGCGCTTCTCGAAGGCCTGGTCGCCACCGATGAGGTCGGTGCGCAGCCGGCGCGACTTGCGGGTGATGGGTCCGGTGTAACGAGCCATGATTGTTTCCTAGACCCTTCTGCGCTTGGGCGGACGGCAGCCGTTGTGGGGCTGCGGGGTGACGTCGGAGATCGCGCCTACCTCGAGGCCCGCGGCCTGCAGCGAGCGGATCGCCGTCTCCCGGCCCGAGCCCGGGCCCTTGACGAACACGTCGACCTTCTTCACGCCGTGCTCCTGCGCCTTGCGCGCGGCGTTCTCGGCGGCGAGCTGCGCGGCGAATGGGGTCGATTTCCGCGAACCCTTGAAGCCGACGTGGCCCGACGACGCCCAGGCGATGACGTTGCCCTGCGGATCGGTGATGCTCACGATCGTGTTGTTGAACGTGCTCTTGATGTGCGCGGCACCGTGCGGGATGTTCTTCTTTTCCCGCTTGCGGGTCTTCTGCCCCTTCTTGGGCGCAGAGGATGCCTTCTTGGCTGGTGGCATGGGCGATTACCTGGCCTTCTTCTTGCCGGCGATGGTGCGCTTGGGGCCCTTGCGGGTGCGCGCATTGGTCTTGGTCCGCTGGCCGCGCACCGGCAGTCCGCGGCGGTGCCGCAGGCCCTGGTAGCAGCCGATCTCGATCTTGCGGCGAATGTCGGCCTGCACCTCGCGGCGCAGGTCACCCTCAACCTTGAGGTTCGCTTCGATGTAGTCACGCAAGTGGGTCAGCTGGTCGTCGGTCAGGTCCCTGGTGCGCAGGTCCTTGTCGATCCCCGTAGCTGCCAGGATCTCGTTCGACCGGGTACGGCCGACGCCGAAGATGTAAGTCAGCGCGATCTCCATCCGCTTGTCACGCGGCAGATCGACGCCTACTAGTCGAGCCATAGGTGGCGTTTCCTCTTTTTCTCGGCGGAGGTCTTTTCCCAGCCCGTTCCCGCTTTGCGGGGCCCGGCCTCCGTCCGGGCGTGGATGAGCGGCCTATCCGCTCAGTGGTGCTGGGAGGTCTGCATTCAGTTGTGTAGCAAGCGCTTAGCGGCTAGCCCTGGCGCTGCTTGTGGCGCGGATCGGAGCAGATCACCATGACCCGCCCATGCCGACGGATCACCCTGCACTTGTCACAGATTGGCTTGACGCTCGGGTTCACCTTCACGGCTGATCGATCCTGTTCTTTCTCGTTGTCAGATTCGGGCTTACTTGTACCGGTACACGATGCGGCCCCGGGACAGGTCGTAGGGAGACAGCTCCACCACCACCCGGTCCTCGGGCAGGATGCGGATGTAGTGCTGCCGCATCTTGCCGCTGATGTGGGCGAGCACCTTGTGACCGTTCTCCAGCTCAATGCGGAACATCGCATTGGGCAGGGGCTCGACCACGCGGCCCTCGACCTCTATGGCGCCTTCCTTCTTGGCCATAACTTCTCAGAAATCCTCGTCTTTGGTTTCGTATCCTTGTGTGCGCCCATATCGGCGCAGCATTCGCCCGACTAGAAACGTGAGCCAAGGGCAGGAAATTCCAGGAAATTCCTAAGACAGGGCACGCAAAAAGTCGGCGCGGATGACGCACCGTTGTCCCACGATACCTGGTCAGCGCCCTGACCCAAAATCGCTGGCAGCGAAATCCAACCGGCCGATAAACCGCCCTCCTCGACCTGCCGCCAGCGCCCTGACGAGGGCATACTTAACCCCGATGACGAGTCCCGCGAGCCCCGCAACCCCCTCAGTTCAGCCTCGCAAGCCGGTCCTGTTGACCGTCGACGACGATCCTTCGGTTTCCCGCGCGGTCGCCCGCGACCTGCGTCGCCAATACGGCGACCGGCACCGGATCGTGCGCGCCGAGTCGGGCCCCGACGCCCTGGAGACGCTCAAGGAGCTCAAGCTGCGGGGCGAGACGGTCGCTGTGCTGATCGCCGACTACCGGATGCCGCAGATGAGCGGCATCGAATTCCTCGAGCAGGCGATGGACCTGTACCCGGCGGCGCGCCGCGTGCTGCTCACCGCCTACGCCGACACCCACGCCGCCATCGACGCGATCAACGTCGTCGACCTGGACCACTACCTACTCAAGCCGTGGGATCCGCCGCAGGAGAAGTTCTACCCCGTCGTCGACGCGCTGCTGGACGCCTGGCGCGCGGCGCCCGAACACCCCATCCCGCACACCAAGGTGATTGGGCACCGCTGGTCGGAGCGGTCGTGGCAGGTGCGCGACTTTCTGGCCCGCAACGGGCTGCACTACTCGTGGTTCATGGCCGACGACCCCGACGGCGAGCGGTTGCTCAAGGCCGCCGGCGAGGACGGCCTGCGGCTGCCCATCGTCGTCACCGAACGCGGCGACACCCTGATCGAGCCCACCGACGCGCAGCTGGCCGACACCCTGGGACTGACCACCACGCCGTCGCAGGAGTTCTACGACCTGATCGTCATCGGCGGCGGGCCGGCGGGCCTGGCCGCCGCCGTGTACGGCGCCTCGGAGGGGCTGCGCACGGTCCTCATCGAACGCACCGCGACGGGCGGCCAGGCGGGTCAGAGCTCACGCATCGAGAACTACCTGGGCTTCCCCGACGGGGTGTCGGGCGGCCAGCTAGCCGACCGGGCCCGCAGGCAGGCCGAGAAGTTCGGCGCCGAACTCATCACCGCCCGCACCGCCACGGCGCTCGAGGTCAACGGCCCCAAGCGCACCGTGCGGTTCGCCGACGGCGGTTCGGTCGACGCGCACGCCGTCATCCTGGCCACCGGCGTCGCCTACCGCCAGCTCCCGGCGGAGGGCTGCGGCGAGCTGACCGGCCGCGGCGTCTACTACGGGGCCGCCGTCTCCATCGCGTCGGAATGCGCGGGCGAGGAGGTCTACGTCGTCGGCGGGGCCAACTCCGCCGGCCAGGCCGCGATGTACCTGTCCCGGGAGGCCAAGTCGGTGACCATCGTGGTTCGCGCGCCGTCGCTGGACGCCTCGATGTCCTACTACCTCATCCAGCAGATCCGGCAACGACCCAACATCACGGTGCGCACCTGCACCGAGGTGCGCCGCGCCGTCGGGGACGACCACCTGGAGCGGCTGACCCTGGTCGACAACCGGACCGGGGACACCGAGGACGTCACCTGCGCCCGCATGTTCATCTTCATCGGCGCCGCGCCGCGCACCGAGTGGCTGGACGGGGTGCTCGCCCGCGACAACCACGGCTTCGTGCTCACGGGGCCGGACCTGCGCAACGTTTGCGGCTGGACGTTGGACCGCCCGCCCCACCACCTCGAGACGAGCGTGCCGGGCGTGTTCGCCACCGGCGACGTGCGGGCCGAGTCCGCCAAGCGCGTCGCGGCCGCCGTCGGCGAGGGATCGATGGCCGTGATGCTGGTGCACCGCTACCTGGCGGAATCGTGACCGCCAAGACGCCGTGCGAGCCCGACGAGCTGCGCAGCCTGTTCCTGTTCGAAGCGCTCACCGACGAGCAGCTGGCGGTGTTGTGCGCCAACGGGCACATCGAGAACTACGAACCGGGCCCGATCTGCGTCGAGGGCGAGCCGGCGACCTGCTTCTACGTCCTCATCGAGGGCGAGCTGACGATGTCCAAGCTCTCCGGCGGCCAGGACATCGAAACCAACCGCACCTCGCAGCGCGGCGTGTATTGCGGAGCGTGGCGGGCGTTCACCGGCGGGAAGCAGAAGAGCTACGACGCCTCGGTGCACGTGACCAAGCCGTCGCGGTTCTTCGTGATGGACGCGCCGGTGTTCGCCCGGTTCATGAAGGACCAGTTCCCGATGGCGGTCCACCTGCTCGACGGCATCGCCGTCGGCACCGACCGGACCCGCCGGATCATCGACAACCGGGAGAAGCTGCTGGCGCTGGGCCGGCTGTCGGCCGGGCTGACGCATCAGCTGAACAACCCCGCGGCGGCCATCGCCCGTGCGGCGGCCGACCTGCGCGGCCGGGTCGCCGGCATGCGGGGCAAGCTGGCGATGCTCGCCGACGGCACGGTCAGTCCCGAGGCGCTCAGCGCGCTGGTCCACCTGCAGCAGGAGGTGGCCGAGCAGGTCGCCAAGTCGGCGTCGGAGCACCTGAGCGCCATGGAAACCGCCGACCGCGAGGACGCCGTCGGCGACTGGTTGGAAGACCACGGCGTCGAGGGCGGGTGGGACATCGCGCCGACCTTCGTCGAAGGCGGCATCGACACCGACTGGCTGGAGCGGATTTCCACGGTCAGTGAGGAACTCGCGTCGACCTCGTTGGAGGAGGCGATCCGGTGGATCAACTACACCATCGAGAGCGAGCTGCTGATGAACCAGGTTTTGGAAGCGAGCAAACGGATTTCGGCGTTGGTCGCCGACGCCAAGCAGTACTCGCAGCTTGATCGGGCCCCGTTCCAGGTGGCCAATGTGCACGAGTTGCTGCGCAGCACGCTGGTGATGTTCGCCGACCGGTTGACCAAGGACGCGAGCAAGGAGGCCGGCAAGCATCCCGTGATCACCGTGGCCAAGGACTTCGACCAATCGCTTCCCGAAATCCCTTGTTACCCAGGCGATCTCAATCAGGTGTGGACCAACGTCATCGACAACGCGATCGCCGCGATGCGCGACACCGGCGGCACGCTGACCATCCGCACCTGCCGGGAGGGCGAGAACATGGCCCGCGTCGAGATCTGCGATACCGGGCCCGGGGTGCCCGAGGACGTGCGCGAGCACATCTTCGAGCCGTTCTTTACTACCAAACCGTTCGGCGAGGGCACCGGCCTCGGACTGGATCTGGCCTTCAACATCGTCGTCAAGAAGCATCGCGGGGATCTGCGCGTGGAATCGACGCCCGGCGATACCCGGTTCATCGTGCTGCTGCCGCTCGAGACGCCGCCGCCCGCGGAGGTAGACCTTCCGGAATAGCCGCACCACGCCCCCGGTTGGGAACAACCATGACCGATGCAGCGAGCAAGCCCAACCTCGGCCGGTTCGGATCGTTCGGACGCGGCGTGACGCCACAACAAGCCAAAGACATCGAATCCCTGGGCTACGGGGCCGTGTGGGTGGGCGGTTCGCCGCCGGCCGAGCTGGCCTGGGTGGAGCCCATCCTCGAAGCGACGACCACCCTGCAGGTGGCCACCGGCATCGTCAACATCTGGACGGCGGCGGCCAAGCCGGTGGCGGAGTCGTTCCACCGCATCGACAAGGCCTACCCCGGCCGCTTCCTGCTGGGCATCGGGGTCGGCCATCCCGAGGCGCACACCGAGTACCGCAAGCCCTACGACGCGCTCGCCGAGTACCTGCAGCAGCTGGACGACTACGGGGTGCCCGCCAACCGCCGGGTGGTGGCCGCCCTGGGCCCGCGCGTCCTCAAGCTGTCGGCCGAGCGCGCCGCCGGGGCGCACCCGTACCTCACCACGCCCGAGCACACCGCTCAGGCGCGCCAGTTGATCGGCCCGTCGGCGTTCCTGGCGCCCGAACACAAGGCGGTGCTGACCACCGACCCAGAGAAGGCCCGTGCGGTAGGTCGCAGGGCGCTCGACATCTATTTCCAGCTCGCCAACTACCGCAACAGCTGGAAGCGGCTCGGTTTCACCGACGAGGAGGTCACCAAGCCGGGCAGCGACCGCCTGGTCGACGCGGTGGTGGCCTACGGCACCCCCGACGCGATCGCGGCAAGGCTGAAAGAGCACCTCGATGCGGGCGCCGACCACGTGCCCGTGCAGGTCCTGACGAAGGATGAAAACCTGGTTGCGGCTCTGGCCGAATTGGCCGGGCCGCTCGGCCTGAGCTAGCAGACGACGCACGAGGGGGACGTAGATGACCGAGCCAGTAGCACTCAAACCCGACCTGGGCCGGTTCGGCGTGTGGCTGCCCACCCGCTCCATCACCCCCGAACTGGCGGCGCGGATCGAGTCGCTGGGTTACGGCGCCGCCTGGATCGGCGGTTCACCGGATGCCGAGCTGTCGTGGGTGGAACCGGCCCTGGAGCGGACGACGTCGCTGCAACTGGCCACCGGGATCGTCAACATCTGGACCGCGCCGGCCCCGGCCGTCGCCGAGTCCTTCAAGCGCATCGAAAACGCCCATCCCGGAAGGTTTTTGCTCGGAGTCGGGGTGGGACACCCCGAGCACACCAAGGAGTACGTCAAGCCGTACGACGCACTGGCCTGCTACCTCGACGAGCTCGACGCGGCGGTGGTGCCCACCAGCCGCCGGGTGCTCGCGGCGCTCGGGCCGCGCGTGCTGCGGCTGGCCGCGCAGCGCAGCGCCGGTGCGCACCCATACCTGACTACCCCGGAACACACGGCCAAGGCGCGCGAACTGATCGGGAACTCCGTGTTCCTCGCGCCCGAACACAAGGTGGTGCTCACCACCGACGCGGACGAAGCCCGCGCCGTCGGCCGCAGGTATGCCGACTTCTACCTCGACCTGAGTAACTATGTGAACAACTGGCTGCGCACAGGCTTCAGCGAGGCCGATGTCCGCAAGCCGGGCAGCGACAAGCTCATCGACGCGGTGGTGGCGTACGGCACCGTCGAGGCCATTGCGCAACGCCTCAACGAACACATCGACGCCGGCGCCGACCACGTGGCGGTCCAAGTGCTCGACGCGGCCGGCGACGACGAGGTGATTCGCGTGCTGAGTGAATTGGCCGGGCCGCTGGGGCTGACTGACGCAAGCTGACCGACTCGCTCGGTTAGGGTTTGGGCATGCGGTTACTGGTCACCGGCGGCGCTGGCTTCATCGGCGCGAATTTCGTGCACAGCACGGTCCGGGAGCACCCGGAAGATTCCGTGACGGTGCTCGACGCCTTGACCTACGCCGGCCGGCGGGAGTCGCTGGCCGGCGTCGAGGACGCCGTCCGGCTGGTGGTGGGCGACATCTGCGACGCCGAGCTGGTCTCCCGGCTGGTCGCCGAGTCCGACGCGGTAGTGCACTTCGCCGCGGAGAGCCACGTGGACAACGCGTTGGACGACCCGGGGCCGTTCCTGCACACCAATGTCGTCGGGACGTTCACCATCCTAGAAGCGGTGCGGCGCCACGGCGTGCGGCTGCACCACATTTCGACCGACGAGGTCTACGGCGACCTCGAGCTCGACGACCCCCACCGATTCACCGAGTCGACGCCGTACAACCCGTCCAGCCCGTACTCGGCCACCAAGGCCGGCGCCGACATGCTGGTGCGGGCCTGGGTGCGGTCCTACGGCGTGCGCGCGACGATCTCGAACTGCTCCAACAATTACGGGCCGTATCAGCACGTCGAGAAGTTCATTCCGCGCCAGATCACCAATGTGCTCACCGGCCGGCGGTGCAAGCTGTACGGCAGCGGCGCCAATGTCCGCGACTGGATCCACGTCGACGACCACAACAGCGCCGTGCGACGGATCCTGGAAAAGGGCGAAATCGGCCGCACGTACCTGATCAGCTCCGAGGGCGAGCGCGACAACCTGAGTGTGCTGCGCACGCTGCTGAAGATGATGGGGCACGAACCCGATGACTTCGACCACGTGACCGACCGCGTCGGTCACGACCTGCGCTATGCCATCGACCCGTCGATGTTGTACGACGAACTTTGTTGGGCCCCAAAGCATACCGATTTTGAAGAGGGATTGAGCGCCACCATCGACTGGTATCGTGCCAACGAATCATGGTGGCGCCCTTTGAAGGACGCTGCGGAAGCCCGTTACGAGGAGCGTGGTCAGTAGATGAAGGTTCGCGAACTCGACATCCCCGGCGCCTGGGAGATCACCCCCACCATTCGCGGTGATTCCCGTGGATTGTTCTTCGAATGGCTCACCGACCGGGGGTTCACCGAGTTCGCCGGTCACCGCTTGGATGTTCGGCAAGCGAACTGTTCGGTTTCGTCGGCCGGTGTGTTGCGCGGCCTGCACTTCGCCCAGCTGCCGCCAAGCCAGGCCAAATATGTGACCTGCGTGCGCGGCTCGGTTTTCGACGTCGTGGTGGACATCCGCGAGGGTTCGCCGACGTTCGGGCAGTGGGACTCGGTATTGCTCGACGACCAGGACCGCAGGACGATTTACCTTTCCGAAGGCCTGGCGCACGGCTTCCTTGCCCTCCAGGATGATTCGACGGTGATGTACCTGTGCTCCGCCGAATACAACCCGCAGCGCGAACACACCATTTGCGCGACCGATCCGGCGATCGGGGTCGACTGGCCGCCGGTGAATGGGGCTGCCCCCAGCCTGTCCGACCGCGACGCTGCCGCGCCCAGCTTGGACGAAGTCCGCGGCGCTGGGCTTTTGCCCAGCTGGAACGAGACGCAGAAGTTCATCGACGGGATGCGCAGCAAATAATCGGCGTCGTTAGGCCATCGAGCCTTTTGAGTCGAAACCGCCCTGCGCGGCGAGGTCGTTGAACGATCTGGAAACCTGAATTCCCTCAATTCGCCGTCGGTGACGATTACGATGGCCCTGGTAGCGAGGTATGGCCGGCGGATGGGGGTTGATGAAACTAGGGCGCGCATTCGATCCGCGGAGCAATGCGCTGAATGCATGGCGGCTAGTGATGGCGGCCGAAGTGATCGTGTGCCACTCCTGGGGGATGACGGGGCGCGTCCCGTCGCTGCGGCCGGCTTATCAGTTGCTTCTTAACGTAGGCGTCGATGGGTTCTTTGCGATTTCGGGATTCCTCATCACCGCTAGTTGGCTCGCCAACCCGCGACTCCGTGAGTTTCTCGGCGCGCGGGCCCTTCGCATCCTTCCCGGGTTTTACGTGTGCCTGCTGGTGACGGCCTTCGTCATCGCCCCGATCGGCGTGGCAATGCAAGGTGGCTCTGGTACGAAGCTGATAACCTCCGGCGCGTCGTTGGAGTTCGTCTTGAAAAACAGCGCGGTGGCGCTGGTCAAGTTCGATATTGGCGGCACGCCGCACGGCATTCCGGCCGGGGGTGCCTGGAATGGATCGCTGTGGTCCCTCATCTGGGAAGTGATGTGCTACCTCGTAGTGGCCGTGATCGGCGTGGTAGGACTCGCCAACCGCCGTTGGATTTCCCCGGCGATATTTGTAGCGGCTCTACTCGGGACCGTCTCCTTGCCGACGATCTCGCTCCCCGAAGGCACGGCTGATCACCAGCAAGGCGGCACGGCCATCGCGCTAATATATCTGGCCGCAAGGGCGGCGATCATGTTCTCGGCGGGCGCATTCCTGTACCAGTGGCGAGATGTGGTCCCCGCTCGGTGGTCACTCGTCGCCGTGAGCGTGGTTATCGTTGCAGCGTCAAGCGTCCTCCCTAACTACCGGATGGTCGCCGCGATCCCGCTTGCCTACGCGGTCATCGTTTCGGGGGCGCTGATCCACAGCCGGCGCCTTCGATTGCGTACGGATCTGTCCTATGGCGTCTACATCTACGCGAGCCCGATGCAGCAGCTGCTGGCCATGAACGGGCTTATCTGGCTTACTCCGTTGGCTTTCGCCGCCCTGTCCATGGCGGTGACGTTGCCGCTTGCCGCGCTGAGCTGGTTCCTGGTGGAGAAGCCAGCACAAGCGTTGAAACATCGATTCAAACGAAAGGGGTTGGCCGCCTCCGACGTCGCCGAAAGTAGCAGCTGTGGCGACCCAGTCGTCGTCACAGACCGGCCGGCCGTCCATGCTGATGCTCTACCACCGCGCCCGTTGGCGCCCGAGGTACTCAGCCCCCAACTGGATGCACCACCCACCAATGGCTTTCGCCCCTGCCCAGAGCAGCTGGAGATCCCGACGGTCCCCAACAACGTCGTCGTACGATTGCGTCCGAATCGCACGGCGACTGGCGGACTCGGATGAAACTCGGGCACGCACTCGATCGATGAATCACGCCGACTGGCGAGCTCCCCCAGCCGCGCAGTCGCCAGACCCCCGCGGCGTGTGGCGCAGGGCCGCCAGCCCTGCTCTGAAAAGGTCAGACCCGCAACCGGTCTAGATCGACCGGACCCCAATCCAGCAGCTGCCGGTCATCGGCGGCCTCAAATGGCTAAATCCGTTCGCGTCTTCGTCGTTGCGACGGCAGCGACCCTGCCGCTGGCCGCGGCAAGCTGGTTTTGGTCGACAACCCAGCGCGGTCTCTCAAACGTCGTCTCAAGCGGAAGTCGACCGCCCCCCGAGAGCAGACAACGCAAACGGTGCTCGTGCTGCCCACCGAGGTTCGAGGTACCGCGCTTCCTCCGGAATTCCGGGGCACCGCCTAGTCACGGCCGATACGATGGCGCCGACGGCGCTGGGTATAAGACGACAGGCGGAGGCGGATGAAGCTCGGACTGGTATTCGATCCGCGGAACAACGCGCTGAACGCATTCCGGTTGGCGCTGGCGGCAGAGGTGATGCTGTTCCACTCCTGGCCGATCACGGGCCGTACGCCGCCCGCGGCGATACTCCAGCTGTTCTTCTCGGTGGGTGTCGACGGGTTCTTTGCGATCTCCGGATTTCTCATTACCGCCAGCTGGCTCAACGACCCACGAGTCCGCGACTATCTCGTCGCTCGAGCCCTTCGCATCCTCCCCGGGTTCTACGTCTGCTTAATCGTGACCGCGTTCGTCATCGCCCCGATAAGTGTGGCGATTCAAGGTGGCTCGGGCGCCAAGCTGCTCCTGTCCAGCGACGCGATCGAGTACGTCTGGAAAAACGCCGCGGTCGCCTACCTTCATCAGAATGTCGGTGCCACACCGAGCGGGATCCCGGATGCGGGCCAATGGAATGCTTCTCTGTGGTCCCTGGTCTGGGAATTGATGTGCTACCTGGTTGTCGCTGTCATCGGCGTCATCGGACTCGCCAATCGCCGTTGGGTGTCCCCTGCAATTTTGGTCCTGGCGGTGCTTGGGGCGTTGTTATTGCCGCCGCTGACATTTCCCGGGGTATGGACTATCCCGCAGTTGGCTGTGCGATCCGCGATCATGTTTGCCGCCGGCGCGGTCCTTTATCAGTGGCGAGACGTGATTCCCGCCCGGTGGTCACTGGTTGCGGTCAGCGTGGTGATCGTCCTGGCGGCAGGTCTACTGCCCGATTACCGCGTGGTGGCTGCCCTTCCGCTGGCTTATGCCGTCATCGTGTCGGGTGCCTTGATCCACAACCAGCGCCTGAGATTACGCACGGATCTGTCCTACGGCGTCTACATTTACGCCTACCCGATGCAGCAGTTGCTGGCGATCTGTGGGCTTATCTGGCTGAATCCGATTGTGTTTTTCCTCGTTTCGGCGCTGGGTACCCTGCCTCTGGCGGCGCTGAGCTGGTATTCGGTCGAGAAGCCGGCGCAGAATCTGAGGTCTCGTCTCAAGCGGAAGTGGTCTGTCCGCGACCTTGCTGAAGTTGGCGAACTCCCCGACCCCGCGCAGTCGCCAGATCCCCCGCCCACAGCAGCACCGTCAACACCTCCGCGGTCACACTGATCGCGGCATGGGGTGCGGGCTGCCAGCCCTGCTCCGAGAAGCCCATAACCCCAATCGTTCTCGATAGGCCGAACGCGATCAGCGAGCCACCCGCCACGGCCGCGCCGGCCCAGCGGAGCCAGCCGGGACCGCCCAGGAGGATCAGCAGGGCTATGGCGAACGACGCACTGGCCTGAACCAGGAAGGCGGCGCCGATATCCGGGATGTGTCGGTAGCCGTGCACATAGAGGTAGGCGTGGCTGGCGGCGCTGACCGCCAGTGACGCGGCCAGCCCGATGCGAAGCAGAAGAGTCATTGCAGCGCCTGCTCTTTCAACGCCAGGGTGGCCTCGCCCCGGGTGTAAGTGACCTCGCGGATGCCGAGGGCATCGCGGAGCTTGCCGGCGGGCAGGGTGACCGGCTTGGGCGCCGGCCCGTCACCCGGCCGCGGCAGCGGGTACGCGGTCGTCGTCCCGCTGTAGAACGTCACGTTGCCTTCCGTCTTGGAAAACAATTGGTGCACATGCCCATTGAGGCAGGTGACCGACGAGAACCGGCGCAGGTAGCTCAGCGCCTGGGCCGCGTCGTCGGTGCCCCAGCCCCAGTTGGGGTACATCGCGAACAACGGGATGTGGCTGAACACGATGATGGGGGTATCGCTCGACAGCCGCGCGACGTCCTTCTCGACGAACTCCAACTGGTCGGCCCCCAAATGTCCGAGCTTGTGCAGGTTCAGCGTGTTGACCAGTGCGATCACGTGCACGCCTGCGGTGTCGAAGCTGTACCAGCCGTCGCCGACGGATCCCGCACCGAAGGCGCTTCGATACTTCTGGCCCGCGTCGTCGACCGAGTCGTGCTCCCCGGGCACGGTGAACACATGCGGCGCCTTCAGGGCAGTCATCATCTGCTTCACCTGGTCGAACTGTTCGGGGCTGGACAGGTGCGTCAGGTCGCCGGTGTGCACGACGAAATCCGGTGTGTAGCCGAGATTGTTGACCTGATCGATCGCATGGCCGAACGTGCCGGCGACGTCCGGGTTGGGCGCCCCGGTGAATCCGATGTGGCTGTCGCTGATCTGGGCGAACCGCAGGGTGGGCCGGGCGTGCGCGTGCTCTGCCGCCGCGGTACCCGCTACATGCGAAATCACTTCGCCGCCAACCACGGCGAAGCCCACCGCCGCCCCGAACCACGCCGTGTGTCGCATCAGCTGGCGGCGACTCATGTTCGGGTTCATCGCGTCACCACCACGCTCCCGCGCATCATCGGATGGATGGAGCAGACGTAGTCGAAAGTTCCGGCGTCGGAGAAGGTGTGGGTGAAAGTCGCCCCCGTCCCCATCCCGGGCGAGTGGAACGAACCGTCGGATGCGGCCACCGTATGCGGTTCTTCGTCGCGGTTGGTCCACGTGACGGTGGTGCCCACGGGGACGGTCAGGGTGGCCGGCGCGAACGCGAACCCGTCGATGTTGACCTGGTTGCCGCTGACCGGCGCCGCCGGTGGGGTCAACGACATGGAGCCCATGGGCATGCTGGTACCGGCACCGGTAGCGGTGCCGGTGGCCGGTCGCGAGGCCGAGCAACCCGCCAGGAGGACTGCGGCGGCCACGGCGACCGCCGAATGTTTTCGAAGCATCATGCCCAGGAATAGGGCGGCGGGTTACACCACTCAGGCGGGCTGGTCGGGACGCGCGGGCGCGAACACCTCGATGACGCCGTCGATCTCACGAACCAGCAACGCCGGCAACGGCTTCGGGGCGATCGGCAGTTGGTGGGTGAGCACCTGCCCGGTGGGCGAGAACGACGTCGAGTGGCAGGGGCAGCGCAGCGTGTCGTCGGGCGCATCGAACCACAGCCGGCACCCTTGGTGGGTGCATACCCCGGAGACGGCCTGCGGCTTACCGTCGACGCGGCGGACGAATCCGCTCACCGAACCCAGGTCGAACGGATGCATGACCCCGTCGGGTACCTGCGAACTGGCCGCCACCCGCTGCCATGTCCCGGCGTTGGGCGTGAGCGGCGCGTTGTCGGCGGCGGGAACCCCGCCGGGGTGGCCGGCGATAACGGCTCGGTCGATGGACACCGCGGTGACCGCGGCGGCCGCCGCGGCCGACGTGCCGACGATGACCTGGCGGCGGGTGCTGCTGTGCTTTTGCGCCGCTTGGGGTCGCGCGTCGGACATCTGCTCGGCGAGGCGACCATGCAGCTCGTCGAGGAATTCCGGGCGCGGGGCCTCGCCCCGGCGCCCGGCCGCGCGCAATTCGATCGCCGTGCGCAGCTGCGCCGCCTCGAAATCGTCGGGGGCGAACGGCCTGGGCCGCCTGCCCCGCAACAGGTCGTCGACGTAGCGGCGCAGCCCTCGCGCGTTCATGGTGAGCCCCCATCGTTGACCTGCGCCGCCAACCGCAGCGCGCGATGCTGGAGCACCTTGGCGTTGGCGACGCTGACCCCGAGTTCCGCGGCGGAATCCTTGATCGAATGCCCTTGCAGGAAGCGTAATTCCAGGATATGCCGGTAGCGGTCCGGCAGGTTGTCCAGAACCCGGGCGACACGCTGCGGCGCGGTGCTGATCGCTTCCTCGCTTTCCGGTGGTTGTTCGATGTCGTCGATCGAGGTTATCTCCCGGCCCAGGGTCTCCCGCCAATGCGCGGCCAGCACCGTTCGCGCGGTGACCCGCAGGTAGGCGCGCACCTCGCCGACGCTCGCGGTCAGCCGCAGCGGCCGCAGCGCGGCGAGGAAGACCTCGGCGGTGAGGTCCTCGGCGTCGGCCCGGTTGCCGACCCGGGCGAACAGCGTGCGGTAGACCCAGGACGCGTTGTCCTGGTATACCGCTTCCCAGTCCGGATAGCCGTCGTCAAGGCCGCTGTCGGGCACTGCCCGCAGCGGTCGTTTGACGGGTTCGCTTTGTGCCGCCACGTGCCTCCTCTACCCGATGAATATCGAGCCGGGTTACACCGGTTATCACGGTGCGGCAAGTGAGGTTTGTTCACTGAGCAGCTGGTCGAGTTTGGTGGCGGTGGCCGAGAACACCGACTTGGCGATGCTCAGCAGCCGGTCGCGCACGCGGGGCTTCGCCGAAGCCGGCGGCAGCAGATGACCGACCAGATGACCGAACAGGTCCAGGCGCGCCGCGGACAGCCAGGCGGTCAGGTCCGGATCGTCGAGCCAGCGCAGCTGATTGCTGTAATCCGCCAGCGCCAATCGCAACCAGTCGACATCGGTGTCCGGGTGGGGCAACGGCACGCACAGCCCGTTCTTCACCCGGTCGTCGGCGTACGCGGCTTCGACGTGGGCGATCAGCGCGGCGCTGAAGATCTGCTGGCATCCGCGCACGCTTTGCAGCGTGATCCGGCCGGCGTCGAAAATGGGTGTTGCCGGCCGCTTTTCGGCACCGTCGGCGGTGCAGTCGATTAACAGGGCGTCGCCGTCGCGCGCCACCGTGCCGTCCTCGAGGACCATCTGGTCCGCGTCGATGCGCAGCAGGTGCCCCTTGCGCACCACGTCGCCGATGCGTCGCAGCTGTTCGAGTTCGGCCCGGGTGACGGTCGCGCAGCGATACATCGTCGGCCGGATCGCCGGATCGATCCGCAGCACGCTGCCGGCGTCCTCGAGCCGGGTGAACAAATCATCGACCGACGCGGCGTCGTTGATCGCGCGCAGCTGCGCGATGAAGCCGGCTTTGATCTTCTCGGCGAACAGCGGTCCCGGCTGCATCGTCGCGCGATCCAGCAGCCAGGAGTCGCGGGGCATGATCCAGGTCAGCCGGTGCGGCGCGATGCCCTGGCCGAGGAGCCACAGGCAGGTGTCGATGCCGGTCTTGCCCGCGCCGACGATCACGTAACGCTCGTGCGCACCCAGTTTCGGCAGGTCGTTGGGCGGCACGCAGGTGATGCCGGGCGCGACGGCGTAGGGCGCCGGCCGCATTGCAGGCACCGTGACGTGCATGTAGGTGGCGTCGACGATGCGGCGCGCCACGCTGACGGTGTGGTCGGCTCCCTCGAGCGTGGTGAAGCGGCCTTTACCGTCGTACTGGCCGCGGTATTCGCTCATCGGGAAGTAGGAGACCCGGCCGCTCGCCAATAGCTGTCGGCGCATCACATGGTCGTAGTAGGCGCACACCTCCGCGGCGGTCGCCAACTCGTAAAGCCCTTGGTTCCAACCGAATTGGTCGATGGAGTCGCTGCCGAGGCGCAGCGAATTGACGCCGTAGAACGCCGAGGGCTGGTGCAGCCGCACGAACGGGTAGGCCATGTTCCAGTGCCCGCCCGGCTGGTGGTTGCGGTCCACCAGCACCACGCGGGCGTCCGTTTCGGACACCAGCGTGTCGACGAACGCCATGCCCATGGCGCCTGCGCCGACCACCAGGTAGTCGGCCTCAATGGTGTGCATTACGGGATAAAGGCTAACCCGGCCGGCGCGGAGCTGGTGGCGGTTATGCCGCTCGGGCCTCGATAACGCTGAGGGGCGAAGCGGTTTGCACCACCCGCGTCACCTGGAATCCGCCTCGACTGAGCAGGTCTCGGTATTCGATGGCGGTGCGTTCGCGGGCCCCCAAGTTCAGCAGCATCTCCAAGTCCACCCATTTGCCCGGGAAGTCCCGATCGTGGTTGGGGATGACCAATTCGACCAGCAACACGGTGGCTCGGGGGCCGGCTGCCCGATGAACGTTCCGCAGGATCTGGACCGCTTTCTCGTCGGGCCAGTCGTGGATGATGTTCTTGAGAATGTACGCGTCACCACCGCCCGGAACGCTATCGAAAAAAGACCCCTCCGCGACGCAGACACGGTCGGCAACGTTATACTTGCGCAACACCTTCGGGGCATCCACGACCACCCCCGGCAGGTCATAAAGGACACCCCGCGACGCCGGCGCGCCCGCCAGGATGACGGCCAGCAGCGTGCCGTGCCCACCGCCCACGTCGACGATTGTGGGGTAAACGCCGAAGTCGTAACCGGCGCCAACCGGCCCGTCTGTCAGCTCCGAAACGCTCGTCATCGTCCGGTTGAAGAGTTTGGCAAGCTCGGGGTACCGGTCGAAGTAGTCGAAACTGGTCTTGCCGCGCAACGCCGGGACGACCGAACTCCCGGTGCGGATCGAGTCGACCAACAGGGTCCAGCGTTCGCGCTGTTCGGCCGACCCGTAGAACTGCGCCGCCCAAGTCATCGAGATCGGCGCGTCCGAACGCAGGGTACCGGCAAGGGAATTCAGCTCATAGCGCCCGTCACGGCGATGACGGAAGATGCCCTTACCGATCAATGCCCGCAGCAGCCGGCCCAGCGCGTCGGCGTCGGCGCCCACCCGGGCGGCCAGCTGCTCGATCGGCAGCGGGCCGTCGGCCAGGGCATCGGCGACTCCTAGTTGGGCCGCCACGGTGATCGCCTGCGATGTCCAGGTGGCAACGATCATCTCCATCATCGCCGCCGGCGCAGGTGTCAGCCTTTGATGGAGCCGATACAGGTAGTGGCGAATCCACTCGACTGCGCGGGCCAACTTGGCGGGTGGCACCTTGGTGGTGGCCGATATCGGGTTAGTCATTGGCATCGACCAGATGGGTGTGCGTCGCGGCGCAGAGGTCTCGGCTGATCTCCGCGGACATCCTGCGGTGACTCACCGAACGAAGAAACGTTGTCAGCACCCAAGTCATCAACCGGCCCGGGATCATCGCCGCCGGCCTGAGGGCGGCCTCGCTGCGGGACACTTGCAGCGTGGTCACCCAGGAGACGGCCTTGACCTTGCGCCGCCTGGTGTCCTCGTACCAGCGCAGCGCGCCCCTGAGATCACGTTGGCCGCGGCACATGCCGTCGCCACTCGTTGCGAAACGCGAAAGCGCCTTGCATAGCACCATCGTGTCGAGCAGGGCCTGATTGGTCCCCTGCGCCAGGGTAGGCGGCATTGTGTGGGCGGCATCGCCAAGCAACGTCGCGGTCCCTCGGCTCGAGCGCGGGATCCGATGCCGGAAGTGCGGGAACGGCGAGCGGGCCAGATCCTCATCGGTCAAAGTCGCGAGTACCCGGTCGGCCGAGTCGGACCAGCCTTCGAAGTGAGACCGGATCATGTCGATCGGGCAGCGCGGCCTGACGAAGTCCGGCGACCACGGCAAGTCGAACCACCACTGCACGTCCGATCCTCCCGCGGGCCACAGGCCGATGCTGCCGTGCTCGCCGATAATCATGTGTGCGACTTGCTTGTCGGTGACGTGGGGAAGGGTGACCAGCCCCTGCCAGCTGCACCAGCCGGTCGGTTCCGCCGGCGGCGCGCCGAGGATGCCGCGCACCATCGAATGCAGACCATCGGCACCGATCAACAGATCTCCTTCGGCCGACCCGCCGTCTTCGAACTCGAGCGAAACTCCGCCTTCCCGGTCAACGACCCCGGTCGCCCGCGCATTGCACCGAATGCGTTCGGACGGAAAGCCTTCCAGCAGCCGCTCCAGCAGGACTCGACGTGGAACCATCCGAACCGGTGCCCCCAGCCGGTCCACGATCGACGTCAAATCCACGGTGGTGACCCGACGACCCGCGGCTGTCATGACCCGCAGGGTGGACAGCGACTGACCGGCCCCCTCCATATCGACCCCCAGCTGCCCCAAAACGGTCGAGCCATTGGACCAGATGGTTACCGCACCGCCGCCCGCCTGCACGTCCGGCCGACGTTCGAAGACGGTGACGTCATGCCCATCCCGCAACAATCCGCGGGCGATGGAAATGCCGCCCACACCGGCGCCGACAACGAGGATCCGAAGGGGCCGTGCCGACGTCGCGTCGGGCACCGGCCTCAGCTTCGCAGAATTACCCACTTCAGTCCTCTGCGCGCCGTTCATACGACCATAGCCCGAGTCGCGTCTGCGGGTGCGTCAGGCCTACTCCAGCGACCGCCATGACCACTGAAAAGCAAAGCGTCAGCATCGGATTCATCCCCCGTTGTTACTTGGCCACTGCGGCCAGCACCGCTCGGGTGGACATGCGCGTTCCGATCGTGATCCGAGCGGCGCCGTCGGAGTAGTGGCGGGCCTTCAGCCCGCTGTCGCCGAAGACCTCTCGCCATCCGCGCCCGATGGCCGGAAGGTAGACGAAGTTCGCGTGCCCATCGGTGGTGTATACGCCCTTTGCACGAAGGCGCCGGCGCAGGTAATCGCGCTCGCCGTTGATTCGCAGAGCGCGTCGCCGCAATTGGTCTTCGGCGTCGTAGCACGCCGCCACCGCGACCAGGCTGGTGATGCCCATGCCGAAGGGCAATTGCATCCCCCACAGTGTCGTGGACAAGTCGGGTGAGGAGAATCCGTACCCAATGCGAAGTCCGGCCAACCCATAGGCCTTCGAGAACGTCCGCAAAATAACGACATTCGGAAAGCGCCGGATCAGGTCGGGCCCGTCGATGCGATGCTGGGGGGCGACATACTCGATGTAGGCCTCGTCGAGCAGCACGATCGTGTCGACCGGCACCCGCCGCAGGAATCGATTCACATCCGCGACGGGTTCCAGGGTGCCGGTCGGGTTGTGGGGCCGGCACAGGACGACGACGCGTGCGTCCGCTGCCGCTTCGGCCATCGCCTCCAGGTCGTGGTGGCCGTGCTTGTCGAGCGGAACAATGATCGATGTCAGGCGGGCCATCCGGGCGAAGATCGGATACCCGTCAAAAGTCGGCTCGCTCAGCATAATCCGGTCACCGGGCTGGGTCACCGCGTGCAGGACCTGCATCACCACCCCGCTCGCACCCGATCCCAGCACCACTTGCTCGTCGCGGACCCCGATATGACCGGCGATCAAGCGGCGCAGCCGTTCGGGCAGAAACTCCGGATACCGGTTGGCGACGTCGATCGAGCGGATCAGCGCCGAGCGCACCGCCGGCAACGGTGGAAACGGGTTCTCGTTGAGCGACAATGCGAACGGATCGGTCGCGTTTGGCAGCGCATCGTGGATCTCCGCGGCGGCAGAGCTCGCCTGCACAAGGGGCAGCATCAGCTTCGCCCGCCCCACCGGACCGCCGCCGCACCCGCGAAGTCACCGGCGTGCGCGAAGGCGGCCATCATCACGACGTCGCCGTCCTTGACCTGGCCGTCCGATATCGCACGATCCAGGTTGATCGGGATCCCGGCGCCGAACAGGTTGCCGCATTCGTCAAACGTGTCGCGATGACGTTCGGGCGGCACCTCGAGCGCTTCGCGCCAGTTGCGCAGGAACACCCGGTTGGGCTGGTTGGTGACCAGCAGGTCGATATCCTTGGACGGCAGGCCGATTCGATCGCAAACTGCGAGCGCCACTTCGGGGACCTGCCGATTGCCCCGCGCCAGCACCTTGGCGATCTGGGTTTCGGTGAACCCGATGGAGGCCTCACCGGGGCCGGCCTGCCACCACTTGCGTGGTGGGTCGATGACGAGTGTCATGTCGCCCGCGTATTCGCCGTAGGTGCGGCACTCGATGCCAAGGATGGGTGATCGATCCGAGAGTGTCACCAATGCGACGCCGGCACCGTCACCGGGAACTGCGGCCTGCGCCTTGCGGCGCACCCCGGGCTGGTCGAATGCCTGCCCGGCGGCGTTCTGGGCGATCGCGATCAGCGCGGTGCTCCCCTCCCCCGACGCGAGTAGCTGGCGGGCCACATTGAGACCCAGCAAGAACGCGGCACACCCGCCGTTATGCAGATCCAGCACCCAGTTGGGGCGCATGCCCAGCCGGTTCGCGATGGCGCCACCCCCGCCGTAGAACGGCATGTCGGGCATTTGGGCGTGGGTGATCAGCACGTCGACGTTGGCGATGACATCTTGGCCGTGCCGTTCGATCAGACCCTGTGCGGCTCGCTCGATCATGTCGGTCGCCGTTTCGTCCGGCCCGACGTGATGGCGGAACTTCGGCGCGCGGAACATCAGGTTGGCCGCGAGGTCGTCTGAGCCGGCGAACCGCGCGTAGTAGTCGGCGCCGATGGGTTCGCCCGGCAGATACGTGGAAACGTCCGTGAGGCTGACGCTGGGTTGTTTCATGATGTACTCATCCAGGACGGCGTGACGGGCAGCCCGTTACGGTGGCGGTATTCGACGATTGACTTGAGGTTGTTCAGTTCCAGCCCATGACCGGCACCGAAGATGTCCCAGAAGTCGCCCACCCAGCCCGTCCGATCCGGCGGGGCGGCCTCGGGATACGGGTTGTGGTCGTAGAACGGGTGGCGGCAATTGGTCCACAGCACAACGGAACCGGGCTTGCCAAGCACCGGCTGCGCGTCGATCACCCGCATAAGGTAGATCATCCACAGGTGCTCGCCCTGGTCCCAGGCGCAGTGGTAGTCGACGGTGCGGGCCCCGGCGTTGGCCACCGTGCGCGTGTAGATCTTGGTATCCGGAAGCAACCGGTCGTAGGCCAGCCACAGCCCGGGCTGCTCGGTCGGCGTGAAGTCACGCAGGGTATAGGTCCACTCCTCGAGGCTGCGGGTGTGGGCCAGGTACTCGAACAGCTCGTCGGGCGGGCAATCGACGTAGTCGTTGACCGTGCAGTACTGGCCGAAGACCTGGTCGTGCGGGTAGACCGACCGCATCTTCGCCATGAACGCCGGGGCGGTCTCCTCAAGCGGCGAGGTCTCGATACGTACCACTCCCTCGATCGGCTCGCTGCTGCCGCTGTGAACGGCGATATCGTCAAGCGCTGCTGCGGACATGGAATTGGTTCTCCTTCTGCGTTGTGATCTGTTGTTCGACAACGTGGTTGGTGGGTTGTCTGTTCAGGAATGCTGCGAACGGCGGGATTTCGTCGGCGGCGCACTCGACGCTGACCACGGATGGACCGTCGACGGCCATCGCCCGTTCCAGCGCTGCCGGCAGTGCGGCGATATCTGCCACGTCGACCGAGGACAGCCCGGGGAACATGCCCGCCAGACCGGCTCCCAGCCGGCTGGGAGCGAACCGGTTGTAGCTGTACAGGTCGTCGTAGAACAGCTGCTCGCGCGTGACGCACATGGCGTGGGCGTTGTTGTTGAACAACACGAACGTCACCGGAAGCCGGTACTGCACCGCGGTGTGCACCTCCATGCCGTGCATGAAGAATGCACCGTCCCCGGCGATCACCACGGTGCGACCGCCGCTGCGTCCGCTGTTGGCACGGCCGAAGGCCATCCCGATACCGGCACCGAAGCTGTAGCCCATGCCGCCCATGCCAAGCGCGACCGCGAACCGACCGCCCCGGCGAACGGACAGGTGATGGATCGCGGCCGCGCCGGTGTTGCCGGCATCGACGACGATGTCGGTTCCGTCGGGCAACACGCGATCGAGCGTGACCATGGCATCGCGGTAGCGCACGCCCCCACCCGCGAAGGGGGGTGGACTGAGTTCGGCTTCTGCGACGAAATCGGGCACGCGTAGCCACCTCGGCCGACCTGGCCCGGACAACGCCCGGGTCAGCTTCCGCAGCGACCCTCGCAGGTCTTCGGTGTGCACATGCGTGCACGGCAGGTACGGCGGTGCTGAGCCGATGGAGATCGTCTGCACCACCGCGAGCGCGTCATCGAGGCCGGTGCGGGCGGTCACCGAAAGTCGGGTGCCGACCACCAGACACACGGCGCTGGCCGCCACCGCGTCGGCCACGCCGGGATGGCCCATCACACCGGTCACGCCGAGCGCCGACGACGAACCGGAACCCGGTGTGCCGGCGGCATCTTTGGCGTCGGGCACACACGCCACCCGTGCGCGCAGCAGGGCGCGCAGCTCCTCGAGTTCGGCCCGGGCATCGTCACGCGCTACCTGCTCGCCGGCGATGATCGTGACGGCTCCAGTCGCTCGGCGCAGGGCGCGCACAATCGCGTGTGGATCCCCGATCCGTCGGCCTGGGCACGCGAGGCCATGGTGGTCGTTACCGCCGTAGCCGTTGATGCCGATCCTCGCTTGCTGAATATCCTTGGGTAGTAATAAAACCGCGGGGCCTCCGGTACGTGCCGCCGCGATGGCGCTGGGCAACGCCGAAACGATGTCGGCGGGTGTCAACACCCGCCGACAAAAGACCGATACCGCCGAAAACAATGCTTCTGCATTCATTGATCCGTTGCGGCCACTGGTGTCTTGAAAGCTGCCCCGACCGTCCATCGTGCTTGCGGGCTGACCGACCAATGCCAACACCGGCACTCGACTGGACAATGATTCGCCAAGGCCCGGAATGAGATTGAGCGCACCTCCGCCCGACGTCGCCGCCACCACCCCCAAACCGGCGCCGCTACGACTGTACCCATCGGCCATCGTGGCCGCGGAAAACTCGTGTTTGGCCAACACCGCGGTGATGTCCGAACTGAAATATGCTGCGTCGTAAATATCTTCGATGTTGGCGCCGTCGACACCGAATATGTGACCGCCGCCGATTCTCGCGAGGTGCTCGACGATATGATCGACCACTCTGTGTTGCCTTGGCATGTGTCACCTAACGTGTGTAGCTGCCAGTGACACGAGTCGCGAGTGAGTTCAGTTCACCCGGGGGGCGAAAACTCCCAGTGGACGCTCGAGGAGAACCCGGCCGTCGTCAGCGGAAACCACTTGTACAGAGGCGATTTGATCGACACGTGTTGAAGTACGGCCAGCGGGCGATGCCGTATGGCCCGGATTCGCCACCCAGGTGGCCAATCGGGTGCGGCTGCCGTCGCGACCTACCACGACCATCGCTAACCCATCGTGATGGGCGTCCAGCGGGGCCAGACAGACACAGTTCATCGAGATGGACGTTCCCCACCGCTGGCTGGTGAGCGAGACCGTCGAGGCCAGCTTGTCGGTCCCGACCTGTGCCATGGGCTGAGCCGACACGCTCGCCAGCGGCGGCATCGGCGCGGATGTCGAGGATTGGCCCGCAAGGCCGACGAGCACACCGATCGCCAGCACCGCGGCTGCGACGGCCCCGGCGGTCCAACTCACGATGCGGCGCTGGCGCCGCCGCCAGCTCACCTGGGCCAGCAGCGACGGCAGCAAGTGCTTGGGCGGCTCCGCGACCCGGATGTCGGTCTCGTCGATCCGCGCCACCTCGTCGCGATCCAATTGCGACCACAAGGCCGGGATGACGTTGAGCTCGCCAACGGCGTTACGGCACAACAGGCAGTCGGCCAGGTGCGCTTCGAATTCCCGCCGTTCGACGGGCGACAGTGATCCCAGCACGTATGCGGCATCCCACATCGCGTACTCGCCATGCCCGGATGAGTCGCCGTCGGCCGGCGTCCCGGGCCGCCTTTGCGGCATCATCGTGTAAGTTCCCTCCTGGGGAATTCCTTGGTATGTAGGGCATTCGTCGCCGGTGGCCGTTCGGATGGCCGGTAGTGTCGGCGATCGGCCGTCAATCCAGGCTGACTTGCTTGCAGCCCGTTCGCTACGGCTCTGCTAAATGGCTTATGTTGCTTGCTGGTGAAACGATCGAGGGTCCTGTTTGGTTCACGCGTGGCGCACGACCACCGTTCGCCGGGTAGTCCTCAGGCGCCGCCCATCCAGCTGTGGAAGCGGCCATCCGGATCGTAGGCCGAGCGCACCTTGTCGAGGCGCGCCATGTTCGATTCGGTGATGAACCGCGCCGGACGCCGGCAGAGATTCTCGTCGGCGAGCGAGCTGCCGGTCGCCAAGTGCGACATCGCCGCCATGTTGGACGCGGCCCAGTCGCGATACCGGTGATCGTCGGCCGGGTCTTGCCAGATGGTGTAGAGCGCCATGTAGACCTCGTCTTCCAAGCCGTACACCATGTCCGCGCGCTCTGGGGACGTGTTCCAACCCGTGAAGATGAAGTGCGAGGGGTGCGGTGGCATGGTTTCGATGATCTTGCGGATGCCCGGCAGTAGCTCTTGGGCGGAGGCCGACGTGAACATGTTGTCCGCGATATAGCGGTACCCCTTCGGGTAGCTGGTCATTACGGCGGTGTACCAATTCGCCAAAGTTGTCGGGGCATAGGGAAGACTGACGATAGCTTTATCGATGACCGGGCAACTGCCAAGCAGGGCAAGGGCTTTCATGGCCTCGTCCTCCGAGTCGGCGAAGACCGGCGAAGCGATCGTGATGCCGGGCTGGTCGAGCCCGGCTCCCGGAAAGCTGCGCGCGGTGTGGATCTGCAATTCGACCCGGTCGTCGATCTCGGGAATGATCGAGCGCCCCCAGGTGAACACCTCGTCGGCCACCTCGATCGGATACATGTACAGGCAGGTGCCCCAGACCGCGGGACGTGGGTGAACCCGTAGTTTGAAGGCGGTGACCACACCGAAGAAGCCCGGCCCAGCGCCGCGAGCCGCCCAATACATGTCGGGATGGTTCTCGGGGTCGCAGTAGATCTTGTCCCCGTCGGCGGTGACAACTTCCAGTCCGAGCACGCTCTCGCAAGCCGGACCGAGCACCGGACTGTTCCAGCCGTATCCGCCCTGCAGGAGATAGCCACCGAGGCAAATGCCTTCGCAGTGGCCGGCCGGAAAGAACAGCCCTTGGGCGTCCAGTTCCGCCGCGAAGACGCTGGCGACCTTGCCCGGGCCGACGTCGGCGGTCATCCCGTCCGGTTCGACGGTGCAGTGATCGAGGCGGCTGACGTCCAGCAGCAGACCACCGTCGCGTAGGTGACTGGCCGTCCAGCTGTGCCCCCCGGAACGCACACCGACAGGGTATCCGTGGGTCCGGGCATAGCGGATCGCCGCGACGACGTCGTCGGTGTCGTGTGCCTGCACGATTACCTCGGGAAAGCGGTCCGGGAGAAGGCCGTTCCATACCGTTTCCCGACGGGCCAGTTCGTACCCGTCCGCGCCCCGGAAGAAGGTCTTTTCGGCGGTAAGTAAAATCATTGCATCCCTTTATTTTTCGCGGAAGTCCTGATTAAGAAGACACCGCAGTCAAACGTTCGAAACCGCTGCTACACGTGGCGTCCGCGCGGATAGCGGTATCCGCTCCAGATAGACCGCGATCTCGCGGGCCAATGGTGTCGCCCTCATGCGGATCGCCCGCAGCGGGCCGTTGGGCGGAATGCCGTATCCGATCGCGAACATTCCGTCGCCGAGGTGCGACGCGAAGCCGCCGCGGGGTTTGCCGTGCTCGTCGAGGACGCCAAGGTGTCCGACCAGGCGATCGAGATCCGAGCCGAACCCGGTGGCGGCGACGATCACCTGCGGCGCCACGGACGCGCCGTCGGCGAGGATCACGGCGTCGGATTCGACCCCCTCGACGGCGCCGACGACCTCGACGCGCCCGATCCGCACAAGGTCGATGAGCTCGTCGGCCAGCGTCGGGATTCGGCCTCGCGTCTCCACCGTCGCCTTGAGGCCGAGGGTCGGCCGGTCGAAACCGTAGGCGGACAGGTCACCCCACATCAGGCGGTTCATGCGCGCGATCACCGGATCGACCACGCGCGCGGGAACTCTCGAGAACAGCTCGAGGAAGATGTCCGATGGAAACGGCCCGATGGCCCGACGCACGAGATGGGGAGGTGTGCGAACCGCAAGCCAGATCCGTCGCGCGCCGTCGTTAGCGAGCTGAACAGCGATGTCGGCGGCCGAATTGCCCGCGCCGACGACCAGGACGTCGCGGCCGCGGTAGGGCCACGCGTTGGTGAAGTCACCGGAGTGGACGATCTCGCCGTCGAAACGGCCGAGTCCGGGCCATGCGGGGATGGTGGGTGAAGCGTAGTTTCCCGTCGCGAGAACGATAGCCGGGGTCCGGATTTCACCCGACGAGGTGGCGAGTCGCCAGAGAGCACCCACACGGTCGATGCGGTGGACTTCACATCCGAGCATGATCGCGATGTGCTGGCGCGCGACGTAGCTATCGAAATAGCGGACCATGTCCTCCTTGGTCGGCCAGCGCCCGGCGGTCCAGGGAATCCGTTGTCCGGGAAGATGCGACAAGAACCCGGTCGTGTTGAGGCGGAAGTTGTCATAGCGCGTACGCCACGAGATCGCGGGGGCCGCCGCGCGGTCGACGACGAGCGCTGTGATGCCGTGCTGATGATCGAGTTGGCGTGCGACCGCCAGACCCGCGGGCCCCGCGCCGATGACGACCGCGTCGGGACTGACCCGGATCTGCGTCGTCATCCGCGCTTCTCCTGTCATGTCACCCGGGTGCCGCGAACCTCGGGCCCCCAGCACTGACACGATCCGCAACCGCGCGCGGTTCACGAGGGCAGACGGGACTGGCCGCATCCGGGGTGGCTCCGCCCGCCTGAACCGCCGGCCTTGCGACGCCCGTCCGCGGTTACTAGGATATCCAAGTATATCCGCCTCTCACGTGCGTACAACTCGAGGACACCATGACCACACAGATCCCCCACTTCATCGATGGGCAGCGGACCGCCGGCCAGTCCACCCGCAGCGCCGACGTCTTCAACCCCAGCACCGGCGAGGTGCAGGCGCAGGTGCCGATGGCCGGCAAGGCCGACATCGATGCCGCGGTGGCCTCGGCCGTCGAGGCACAAAAGGGTTGGGCGGCGTGGAATCCGCAGCGGCGCGCGCGGGTGCTGATGCGATTCGTCGAGCTGGTCAACGACAATATGGACGAGCTCGCCGAGCTGCTGTCCCTCGAGCACGGCAAGACGGTGGCCGACGCGCGCGGCGACGTCCAGCGCGGCATCGAGGTCATCGAGTTCGCCATCGGCATCCCCCACCTGCTCAAGGGCGAGTACAGCGAAGGCGCCGGCCCGGGCATCGACGTTTACTCGCTGCGCCAGCCGCTGGGGGTGGTCGCCGGCATCACCCCGTTCAACTTCCCGGCCATGATCCCGCTGTGGAAGGCCGGGCCCGCCCTCGCGTGCGGCAACGCCTTCGTGCTCAAGCCCAGCGAGCGCGACCCGTCGGTTCCGGTGCGACTGGCCGAACTGTTCTTGGAAGCGGGCCTGCCGCCCGGTGTGTTCCAGGTCGTGCACGGCGACAAGGAGGCCGTCGACGCCATCCTGCACCACCCCGACATCCAGGCGGTGGGTTTCGTCGGCAGCTCCGACATCGCCCAGTACATCTACGCGACGGCCGCTGCCACGGGCAAACGGTCGCAGTGCTTCGGTGGCGCCAAGAACCACATGATCGTGATGCCCGATGCCGACCTGGACCAGGCCGTCGACGCGCTGATCGGCGCCGGGTACGGCAGCGCGGGCGAACGGTGCATGGCGATCAGCGTCGCAGTGCCCGTCGGCGAGCGGACCGCGGAACGGTTGCGCGCCAGGCTCATTGACCGGATCAATAACCTGCGCGTCGGGCACAGCCTGGACCCCAAGGCCGACTACGGCCCGCTGGTCACCGAGGCCGCATTGGCGCGGGTGCGCGACTACATCGGCCAGGGCGTCGAGGCGGGCGCCGAATTGGTGATCGACGGCCGCGAGCGCGCCAGCGACGACCTGACGTTCGACGATGTCAGCCTCGAGGGCGGATTCTTCATCGGCCCAACGCTGTTCGACCACGTCACTTCCGACATGTCGATCTACACCGACGAGATCTTCGGGCCGGTGCTGTGCATCGTGCGCGCCCACGATTACGAAGAGGCGCTGCGGTTGCCTTCGGAGCACGAGTACGGCAACGGCGTGGCGGTCTTCACCCGCGACGGCGACGCCGCCCGCGACTTCATCTCCCGGGTGCAGGTGGGCATGGTCGGTGTGAACGTGCCGATCCCGGTTCCGGTGGCCTACCACACCTTTGGCGGTTGGAAGCGCTCCGGTTTCGGCGACCTCAACCAGCATGGCCCGTCGTCCATCATCTTCTACACCAAGACCAAGACGGTGACGTCTCGGTGGCCGTCCGGCATCAAGGATGGCGCCGAATTCGTCATCCCCACAATGGATTAGGACTCGATGTTCACCCTCAACGACGACGAGCGGGTCATCACCGAGACGGCGGCCGCGTTCGCCGCCAAACGCCTCGCCCCGCACGCCCTGGAATGGGACGCCGCCAAACACTTTCCGACCGACGTGTTGCGCGAGTCGGCCGAGCTCGGCATGGCGGCGATCTACTGCCGCGAGGACGTCGGCGGCAGCGGCCTGCGCCGGCTCGACGGGGTCCGCATCTTCGAGCAGCTGGCCATCGCCGACCCGACGACCGCAGCGTTCCTGTCCATCCACAACATGTGCGCGTGGATGATCGACAAGTTCGGCACCGCCGAACAGCGCAAGGCGTGGGTGCCGCGGCTGGCCTCGATGGACGTCATCGCGAGTTACTGCCTCACCGAGCCAGGCGCCGGCTCGGACGCCAGCGCGTTGAGCACCCGGGCCGTCCGGGAGGGCGGCGACTACGTGCTCGACGGCGTCAAGCAGTTCATCTCCGGCGCCGGGGCCTCGGACGTCTACGTGGTGATGGCCAGGACCGGCGGTGAGGGCCCGCGCGGAATCTCGGCCTTCGTCATCGAAAAGGGCGCTCCCGGGCTCAGTTTCGGGGCGCTGGAAGAGAAGATGGGCTGGCATGCCCAGCCCACCGCACAGGTGATCCTGGAGGGCGTGCGGGTACCCGCCGAGGCCATGCTGGGCGGCGCGGAGGGCGAGGGCGCCGGATTCGGCATCGCGATGAACGGCCTCAACGGCGGCCGGCTCAACATCGCGGCGTGCTCGCTGGGCGGCGCCCAGTCCGCCTTCGACAAGGCGGGCGCCTACGTCCGGGAACGACAAGCGTTCGGCAAGGCACTGCTCGACGAGCCCACCATCCGGTTCACCCTGGCCGATATGGCCACCGGGCTGGAAACGTCGCGAATGATGTTGTGGCGGGCCGCGGATGCGTTGGACAACGACGACCCCGACAAGGTCGAGCTGTGCGCGATGGCCAAGCGCTACGTCACCGACACCTGCTTCGAGGTGGCCGACAAGGCCCTTCAGCTACACGGCGGCTACGGGTATCTGCGTGAGTATGGTCTGGAAAAGATCGTCCGCGATCTGCGGGTGCATCGAATCCTGGAAGGGACCAACGAAATCATGCGGGTGGTCATCGGCAGGGCCGAGGCCGCGCGCGTGCAGGCGAGCGCGTAGAAGGGTCGGCGATGACCGAGCACCTGACGGTGGCTTTCCTGGGTCTGGGCAATATGGGTGGACCGATGTCGGCGAACCTTGTTGCCGCCAAACATGCGGTGCGCGGGTTCGACCCCGTGCCCGCCGCCGTCGCGGCGGCGGCAGGCAACGGGGTCACGACGTTCGACAGCGCGGCCGACGCGGTGACGGGGGCCGACGTGGTGATTACCATGCTGCCCAACGGCGACCTGGTGAAGCGGTGCTACGCCGACGTGCTGCCGGCCGCCCGGTCGGGCGCACTGTTCATCGACAGCTCCACGATCTCGGTCAACGACGCCCGCGAGGTGCACGCGCTCGCCGAATCGCACGGGGTTGCGCAGCTGGACGCGCCCGTCTCCGGCGGCGTGAAGGGCGCCGTCGCCGGGACGCTGGCGTTCATGGTCGGCGGTGACGAGGCCGCCCTGGAGCGCGCCCGGCTCGTGCTGGAACCCATGGCGGGCAAGGTTATTCACTGCGGCGCAGCCGGGGCCGGCCAGGCGGCCAAGGTGTGCAACAACATGGTGCTGGCGGTGCAGCAGATCGCCGTCGGCGAGGCCTTCGTGCTGGCCGAAAAGCTCGGGCTTTCGGCGCAATCCCTCTTCGACGTCATCACCGGCGCGACCGGCAATTGCTGGGCCGTGCACACCAATTGCCCGGTGCCGGGACCGGTGCCGACATCGCCGGCCAACAACGACTTCAAGCCGGGTTTCGCGACCGCACTGATGAACAAGGACCTGGGCCTGGCCATGGACGCGGTGACCTCGACCGGGTCGGCCGCGCCGCTGGGCAGGCACGCCGCCGAGATCTACGCCAAATTCGCGGCCGACCACGCCGACAAGGACTTCAGCGCGGTGATCGAAATGCTGCGCGACGGCTAGATCGGGCTCAGCGGCGCGCCGAGCGTGTACTCACTGCGAAATAATGCGGGAAAAATCGCACTCAGTGCACGTTCGGCGAAGGATGGCCTTCTTCTCGTTCAATCCGCGAAGTCGCCCGCGTCTCGGCGGAGTGTTTCGATCGATGAAACCAGCGCCCGCGCTTCGGTTTCGGACATCCCGATATCGGCGAACACCTGCTCGTTGAGCGTCACCGTGGCGTCCTCGACCGTCGAGCGGCCCAGGTCGGTGATCTGCACCAGGGTGGTGCGCCCATCGGTGGGGTGCGGCACCCGCTGCACCAGCCCGTCGGCTTCCAGCCGGCGGATCGCATGCGTCACGCTGGTGACGTGGACCTGCAGCCGATCCGACGCCTTGGTGATGGGCAGCGCGCCGGTCCGGCTGAACGCCAGCAGGCGCAGCAACTCGTAGCGGGAGAAACTCAGGTCGTAGGGACGCAACGCCGTCTCGACGCGGGCCAGCAGGATCTGGTGCGCCCGCATCACCGATGTCACCGCGACCATGCCCTGCGCCACGTCGCTCCAACCGGAGCGCTCCCAGTTGTCGCGCGCCGCGGCGATCGGGTCACGCTTCGGCGGTCGTGAGGCGGCCACGCCCCTTCATACCGCACTTGGCGCGCGAGCGTGGCCTTTCCCCAGCGCCGACAGCACCGCCAGTGTCGAGGTGCGGTTGCCCACAGTGATCCGCGCACCACCGTCCGGGTAGCACCGCACCCGCAGCCGGTCGTCGGCGAAAACCTCATGCCACGGCACACCCCGCCCATCCTTCTTCGCGGGCAGATACATGAAGTTCGCGTGCGCGTTCGTCGTGTAGATCCCCAGCGCGCTGAGGCGCATCCGCAGATAACAGCGTTCGGCGTTGATCAACCGGACCCGGTGCAGCAGTTGGTCTTCCGCCGCGTAGGACGCGGCGACCGCGACCAGACTGGTGATCGGCGCGCCGAACGGCAGCTGATGGGACCACAGCGTGGCGGCCAGCTCCCGCGACGCCACGCCGTAACCGATCCGCAGCCCCGCCAGGCCGTAGGCCTTGGAGAAGGTCCGCACCACCACCACATTGGGGAAGCGGGTGACCAACGCCGACACGGCGATGCGGTGCTCGGGCGCGGCGAACTCGATGTAGGCCTCGTCGAGGAGGACGACGGTGTCACGCGGCACGCGGCGCAGGAACGCCGAAACGGCGGCCGCGGATTCCACCGTTCCGGTGGGGTTGTGCGGCCGGCACAGGACGACCACCCGGGCATCGGCGGCGGCGCGGGCCAACCCGTCGAGGTCGTGGTGGCCATGCGCATCCAGGGGAACTGTCCGCGTCTTCAGCCGCGCCATCCGCGCGAGGATCGGGTAACCGTCGAAGGTCGGCGTCGCCATCGCCACCGTGTCGCCCGCAGCGGTCAGTGCCTGTAAGGCCAGCAGCACGATGCCCGTCGCGCCGGCGCCCGGCACCACCCGGGAGGCGGGCACCCCGATGTGGTCGGCGATCACGCCGCGCAGCCGCTCGGGCAGGAACTCGGGGTAGCGGTTGACGGCGTGGACGGACCGCATCAACGCCGACCGCACCGCCGACAACGGCGGGAACGGATTCTCGTTGAGCGACAACGCAAACGGATCCACCGCGTCGGGCAGCGCGTCGCAGCCGTCGCCGGCCACCGGGCTCGGGGCGGGCTGCATCATCCTCGCCCGCCCCAGCGCACCGCCGCCGCACCGGCGAAGTCGCCGGCATGCGCGAAGGCGGCCATCATGACGACATCCCCGGCCTCGGCCTGCCCATCGGAGATCGCGCGATCCAGGTTGATCGGGATCCCGGCGCCGAACAGGTTGCCGCACTCGTCAAAGGTGTCTCGATGGCGTTCGGGCGGCAACTCGAGCGCCTCGCGCCAGTTGCGCAGGAAAACCCGGTTCGGCTGGTTGGTGACGAGCAGATCGATATCCTTGGCGGGCAGGCCTATTCGGTCGCATACCGTCAGCGCCACCTCGGGGACCTGCCGGTTGCCGCGGGCCAGCACCTTGGTGATCTTGCTTTCGGTGAAGCCGATGCTGCCCTCGCCGGCCCCGGCCTGCCACCATTTGCGGGGCGGGTCGTAGGACAGCGTCATCTCGCCGGCGTATTCACCGTAGGTGCGGCACTCGACGTCGAGGATGGGTGATTGGTCGCTGAGCGTGACCAGACCCACCGCCGCACCGTCCCCGGGCACCGCGGACTGTGCCTTGCGGCGGATGGTCGGCTGATCGAAGAACTGACCGGCCGCGTTTTGGGTGATGGCGATCAGCGCGGTGTGCCCGTTACCGGAGGCCAGCAGTTTGCGAGCCACGTTGAGCGCCAACACGAACGCCGCGCAGCCGCCGTTGTTGAGGTCGAGCACCCAGGACGGCCGCATGCCCAGCCGGTGTGCGATGCCGCCGCCTTGCCCGTAAAAGGCCATGTCCGGCACCTGGGTGTGGGTGATGAGCACGTCGGCGCCCTCGACCACGTCGTGGCCGTGCCGCTCGATCAGGCCCTGCGCCGCGCGTTCGATCATGTCGATCGAACTCTCGTCAGGCCCGACGTGGTGGCGAAACTTCGGGGCGCGGAACATCACGTTCTCGCGCAGGTCGTCGGATTCGGCGAATTGCGCGTAGTAGTCGGCGCCGATGGGCTCGCCGGGCAGATAGGTGGAAACGTCGATCAGGCTGACGCTCGGTTGGCTCATGTTGCTACCTCATCCATTTCGGCGTCACCGGCAGGCCGTTACGGTGCCGGTATTCGGCGATCGCCTTGAGGTTCTGCAGCTCCAGCGCGTGGCCGGCGCCGAACATGTCCCAGAAGTCGCCGACCCACACCGGCCGCTGCTCAGGTGCGGTCTCCGGGTACGGGTTGTGGTCATAGAACGGGTGGTGGCAGTTTGTCCACAGCACAACCGATCCCGGCTTGTCGAGGACCACCTGTGCGTCGACGACGCGCATCAGATAGATCATCCACAGGTGCTTGCCCTGATCCCACGCGCAGTGGTAGTCGACGGTTCGCGCCGCCGCGTTGGCGATGGTCCGGGTATAGATCTCGGTCTCCGAGCCGAGGCGGTCGTAGGCCAGCCACAGGCCGGGTTCGTCGGTGGGCGTGAAACCGCGCAGGCTGTACGTCCACTCCTCGAGGCTGCGGGTGTCGGCCAGGTACTCGTACAACTCATCGGGCGGGCACGCAACGTAATCGTTGACCGTGCAGTACTCCCCGAAGACCTGATCGTGCGGGTAGACCGACCGCATCATCTCCATGATGATCGGGGTCGCCTTCTCCCGCGGGCTGGTTTCGATGCGGACCACCCCGTCGATGGGAGTGGGGATATCCTCAAGCGCTGGCAACGACATCGGACCGGTTCTCCTTCGCGGTCGAAAACTGTTCTGTGACAGCCGCACTGCCTGACAGCGCGGCGAGAAATGGAGCAAACGGCGGGATTTCGTCGGCGTCGCATTCGACGCTGACCACCGCCGGGCCCTCGATGTCCAGCGCCTCCCGAAGCGCCGCGGCAAGTTGGGCGGGGTCGCTGACATCGACCGATGTCAGCCCGGGAAACATCGCCGCCAGACCGGTGCCCAGCGCGCTGGGCCGGAAGCGGTTGTAGCTGTAGCGGTTCTCGTAGAACAGCTGCTCACGGGTCACGCACATCGCGTGGGCGTTGTTGTTGAACAACACGAACGTCACGGGAAGCCGGTACTGCACCGCGGTGTGCACTTCCAGCCCGTGCATGAAAAAGGCGCCGTCCCCGGCGATCACCACGGTGCGGCCGCCCGGCCGGCCGCCGTTCGCCCGCCCGAACGCCATGCCGATCCCGGCCCCGAAGCTGTAGCCCATGCCGCCCATCCCGAGCGCGGCGACGAACCTGCCGCCGCGCCGCGCCGGCAGGTAGTGAATCGCGGCCGCGCCGGTGTTGCCTGCGTCGACGACGATGTCGGCACCGTCGGGCAGGGCGCGGTCCAGCACCGCCATGGCGTCGCGGTACCGCACGCCCGGCCCGTCGCAGTCCCTGGGCGTCAGCTCGGTGCGCCGCACCAGATCGGGCACTCGCACGCCGTTCGGGCGTCCGTGACCGCGCAGCGCCTGGGTCAGCAGGCGCAACGAGCCACGCAGGTCGTCGGTGTGCACGTGCGTGCAGTGCGGATAGGGCCGCGCCGACCCGATGGATACCGTTCGCACCGCCGCCAGCGCGTCGTCCAGGCCGCCGCGCGCGGTTACCGTGAGCCGGGTGCCGACGATGAGGCACAGGGCGCTGGCGGCCAGCGTTTCGGCCACGCTCGGGTGGCCCATGACGCCGGTCACGCCGAGGGCCGACGACGATCCGAAACCCGGTGTGCCGGCGACGTCTTTGGCGTCGGGCACGGTGGCCACCCGCGCGCGCAGCAGCGCCCGCAGGTCCTCGAGTTCGGCCCGGGCGTCGTCGCGGGCCACCTGCTCGCCGGCGATGATCGTGACCTGACCGGTCGTCTGGCGCAGTTCCCGGGCGATGAGATGCGGGTTGCCGATCGACGCGCTGAAACCGAAATGCTCGGGGCTGCCGTCGACGGCGATGAATTCCTGCTGAATGTCCTTGGGCAGCAACAACACCGCCGGGCCACCGGCGCGCGCAGCGCAGATCGCCCTGGGCAATGCCGACACGATGTCCGCCGGCGAAACCAGCCGCTCGCAAAACACCGACACCGCCGAGAACAGTGCCCGGGCATCCAGCGATCCATTGCGACCGCTGGTGTCCTGGAAGCTGCCCCGGCCGTCCATCGTGGTCGCGGGCTGGCCGACCAGGGCCAGCACCGGAACCCGGCTCGCGAACGACTCGCCCAGGCCGGCGACGAGGTTCAGCGCTCCCCCACCGGACGTCGCCGCCACCACGCCCAGTCCGGCGCCGCTGCGGCTGTATCCGTCGGCCATGGTGGCCGCCGAGAATTCGTGCTTGGCCAGCACGGCGGTGACCTCCGGCCGGAAGTGCGCGGCGTCGTACAGATCCTCGATGTTGGCGCCGTCGACACCGAAGACGTGGTCCACCCCGAGCGACGCGAGGTGCCCGACGATGTGATCGACCACCCGGTGCTTGCCGAACATGTGCTGACGCTCCTGACGCCACAAAGGGCCGTGCATTCACCCGATGACACGAGCCCGGCACTTGATCGGTTCACCCCGCAGGTGAACCGCGTGCCGCCGGCCCTCGTGGTGTCTAGATGACCATCGAACTGCGCAACGTGGTGCGCGAGTATCGGGTCGGCGGTCAAACGGTCCGGGCGCTCGACGGGATCACCCTGTGCCTCGGGGGCGGTCAGTTCGTGTCGGTGGTCGGACCCTCCGGCGCGGGTAAGAGCACGCTGCTTCACCTCCTCGGCGCGCTGGACTCCCCCGATTCCGGCTCGATCACGTTCGATGGCGAGGAGATCGGCCGCCTGGGCGACCAGCAGCAGTCGGAGTTCCGCCATCACCGGGTGGGTTTCATCTTCCAATTCTTCAACCTGTTGCCGACCTTGTCGGCGTGGGAGAACGTCGCGGTACCCAAACTGCTCGACGGTGTCCGGCTGGGCAGGGCCAAACCTGATGCGATTCGGTTGCTGGACCGCGTCGGGCTCGGCAACCGGACCGAGCACCGGCCGGCGGAACTGTCCGGCGGCCAGATGCAGCGCGTCGCGGTGGCGCGCGCGTTGATGATGGACCCGCCGCTCATCCTCGCCGACGAGCCCACCGGCAACCTCGACTCCGCGACCGGCGCAGCGATCTTGGAGCTGCTCGCCGAGGTGGCACACGAAGACGGCCGCGGCCGGTTAGTGGTGATGGTGACCCACAATGCGGAGGCCGCCGCGGCGACCGATCGGGTGATCACGCTGCAGGACGGTCGCGTCGGTTCGGACCTACCGGCGGTCCCTGCGTGAAAATCACGGCGGCGGCCAGCCGACTGCGCGTGTTCAGCCTGCGTGAGCTCGCCGTGCATCGCCGTCGCACGCTCGCGTCGATCGCCGTAATGGCCGTTTCCGCAACGTATCTGGTCGCGATATTCGGCATCTTCGGCTCGATCACCGGATCGGTCAACCGGCTGGCCGACGGGATCGCCGGCGTGGCCGCGCTCGAGGTATCGGGCATCACCGACGCGGGGTTCCCCGAAACGATACTGGCCGACGTCGCCGCGGTACCGGGCGTCGCCACCGCGGCGCCGATGATCCGAACCTCCGCGTCCACGGCGACGGGACCGGTGCTGCTGCTCGGCGCGGACGCGAGCACAGCCGCACTGGGCGGCGCACTGAAGGACGCGGTCTCACGACCGGTGCAGGCGCTGTCCTCGACGCCCAACGGCGTCCAGGTGGGGCCGCGGATGGGATATGCGAAAGGACAGCCGCTGCAACTGGGCTCGGGCTCGGTCACGGTGAGCGAGGTGCTCTCGGACAAGCAGTTCGCGGACCTCAACGGCGGGCACTACGTCCTCGCCCCACTGGCGTTGGCGCAGAATGTCACCGACCGCCCCGGACAGCTCGACTCGATCCTGATCACCACCAGACCGGGCGCCGACGCGGACGCCGTCCGCGCCGCGGTCACCGCCGCGGTGCACGGCCGCGCCATCGTCGCCGCCCCGAGCCTGCGGGCGGCCCGGGCCGGCGACGGCGTCAAGCTGATGAACTACATGGCCCTGCTGGGCGCGGCGGTCGCGTTGGTGGTCGGCGCATTTCTGATCTACACCACGATGACCATGGCGATCACCCAGCGCCGGCCGGTCATCTCCATGCTGCGCGCGATCGGCGGCCGACGCGTCACCATCGTCGGCGACATGCTCGGGGAGGCGGCGGTCCTCGGGCTCCTCGGGGGCGCCATCGGCTCGGCCATCGGAATCCTGGCCGGCCGCACGGCAATTCGCCGACTTCCCCCGGCGATGACCCAGGGGCTCGAGGCCCGCGTCCAGTATTGGCTGCCCGGCTATGCGATCCCGCTGGCCCTCGCGGCCACGGCGCTCACCAGCGTGGTCGCGTCGGTGATGGCCGCACGCCAGGTGTACAAGGTCGCGCCCATCGAGGCGCTGGCGCCGGTCGGGGCGTCGGCGGCGGACGTCGTGCCCCGATGGCTGCGGGTCATTGCCGGGGTGGGCGCACTCGCGGTGTTCGCGGTGTCCATCTGGGTGGTCCTCGGCCAACACGGCACCTTCGCGTTCGCCGCGATGGCCGCGCTGCTGAGCGCCGAGATCGCCCTCGGCTTCGCGCTCACAACACCCATCGTCAAAGCCACGGCCGCGGTGGCCCGCGTCTTCGGGCCGTTCGGGGCACTCGCGGCGGCCACCGTCGAACGCGCGCCGCGGCGAGTGTGGGCCACCGTGATGACCGTGCTCATCGGGGTGGTCACCACGGTGGTGATCACCGGCACCAACGCCGACATGATCCGCTCGGCCCGCGCCATGTTCGCTCCCGCCGCCGGCGTCGACGTGTGGGTGAGCGCGAACCCTCCCGACAGCTATCCCACCGACGCACTGCCGCAAGGCCTTTCGGAAAAGGTGGCCGCGGTGCCCGGGGTGGCGCGGGTGACCGAGGGCGCGTTCGGGTTCGCCGTCGTCGGCGGCACACGCGTCCTGCTCGACGGCTTCTCCGGCGGAACCCACGATTCGCTGTTCCGCGCGCTCGACGAACGGGTGCGCGCCGACGTTCTGGCCGGTCGCGGCGTGGTGCTCACGCAGAATCTGGGCGCCACTCTGCACGTCCGCGCCGGCGACCGGCTGCAGCTGCAGACGCCACACGGCCCGCGACAGACGACGGTGCTGGCCCTGGTGCCCTTCTTCTCGACCGTGATCGGAACGGTCGGAATCGATCTCGGGCAGATGCGGGCGTGGTTCGATCGCCCGGCGGCGACGACCCTGCAGATCACCGCGGCCCCGGGAGTGGACGCGCGGCGCCTGTTGACGGAGGTGCGCCGGGTGGTGCCCGCAGCCAACCACGTGTACGACGGCCGCGCGGCGCTGGCGGGGCTGGAAGCCCCGCTGCATCAGAGCATGTTCATCGCCAACGCCGTGTGGGTCATCGTCGTGGCCGTGGCCGCCGTCGCGCTGCTCAACACCCTGACGTTGTCGGTGCTGGAACGCCGCCGCGAGATCGGCGTGCTGCGGGCCATGGGGTCCAGCCGCCGGTTCACCCTGCGGACGGTCCTGGCCGAGGCGGCCGGAATCGGTTTCGTCGGCGGCTTTTTGGGGCTGCTGTTCGGCCTGACCGACCAGTGGCTGTTCAGCCTCATCAGCGGGGAGATCATGAATTTCCAGGTCGGCTTCCGCCTGAGCCCGATGTCCCTGGCCTTCACCGCAGGGGCGCTGGCGATCTGCCTGCTCGGCTCGCTCCCACCCGCCCGGCGGGCCGCGCGGCTGAACATCATCGAGGCCGTCAGCGTGGAGTGAGGATGGCGAACCCCTGCAAATGGGGTTTGCACGGGAAGGGCACCGGCGTGCGCGGAATGGTGCGCAGCGCAGTCGTGTCGAACCCGGCGGCGGCGATGGAATCCAGGGTTCGGCGGTTCGGCTCACAGCCCCCCGCAAACCACGACCACGGCTTGGCGACCAGGTCCTGGAGCCGGCCGGTCGCGCCGACCCCGCGCACATGCTCGAGAACCACCAGCCTGCCCCCGGGTGTGAGCACGCGCCGGATCTCGCCGAGCGTGGCGGCCACATCTTCGACCGAGCAGAGCACCAGCCCGATGTGCACCGAGTCGAAAGCGTTGTCCGGGAAGGGAATCGATTCGCCGGTTCCCTCGACGATGTCGACGGCGACGCCGCGGCGGCGGGCCAGCCGGGAAGCCATCCGCCGGAACGGCGCCGCCGGCTCCACGGCGGCGACCGACGTCACCGCGGCGGGCAGGAACCTCAAGTCGTTGCCCGGACCCAAGCCGAGCATCAGCAGCCGGCCCGTCGCGTTGCTGAGCGCCTCGCGGCGATAGCGGTGGTAGAAGAGCCGGTCGAAGACCGGCTGGCCGAATCTGTACACGTACGGGAAGAAGGGATTACGGCGCGTCACTGACACCCAAATCCATTCGGAACGGCGGGTATTCGTCACGCATCAGGGACACGTACACGGCCACCCGATAGCGCCATCGGACGATGCCCAGCAGAAGATCGAACATGCCCGCCGGGATGGTCCCCGTGCACAACAACGACACCGCGGCGATCACGCACAGCACCTGCAGGAGCGGCTCCATCGACCAGCAAAGCAGCACCTGAGGGATGGCCAACAGCCACTTCACCAGCACGGTCCAGTTCCTCAGCCGCTCCGGATAGTCGACCTGCAGATCACCGGGGTAGTCGGGCCGCGACGCGAGCGTGAAAGGCGGGTACCTGTCCGTGCTGTTCATCGGGAACCGGAAATTCATCACACGCCACGACCAGCGCAGCACGCCGACGTTGAAGTCGAAGATGGGCCGCGGATACCGCCCGGTGAACAGGATGGCGACGCCGGCCACGACGGTCGACAGCGGATATATCAGGTAGAGCCCGATCAAGATCGGGTAGTGCGGGAACGCCAGCACGCACCACTTCAACAGCCAGAGCCAGCGTGAGGGTGCATCGAATTCGCCTCGCACCCTGATGAATTCGTCGTTCATGGGCTGGATCTGCTGGTCGTCGCCGCCCCCAGTTCTCGGCTGATCTCCGCGGACATCCGCGGGTGACTCGTCCAGCGCAGAAACATCGTCAGTGCGCGGGCCTGCAGCCGGTCGGGGATCAGAGCGGCCGGGCGCAGCACGAACTCACCGTGCGAGACCGGCAGTGACGCCACCCTGGATACGGCCATCACCTTGTGCCGGCGGGTCTTCTCATACCAGCGCAGCGCGCTCTGCACGTCGCCTGTGGAGGCGCTGCCTTGAAGACCCGACAGCGCCTTGCACAGCACCATGGTGTCGAGCAGCGCCTGGTTGGTCCCCTGCGCCAGGGTGGGTGGCATCGTGTGGGCGGCGTCGCCGAGCAGCGTCACCGGGCCCCGGCCCGCCGGGGGTATCGGATGCCGGAAATGCGGATACGGCGAGTGCGCCAGATCATCGTCGGTCAGGGCCGCCAGCACCCGGTCGACGGCGTCCGACCATCCGGCGAAGTGGGACCGGATCGTTTCGATCGGACGTTGCGGCCGCACGAAGTCGTAGGACCACGGCAGGTCGAACCACCACTGCACCTCGGAGCCCCCGGCCGGCCACAGGCCAAGGTTTCCGCGGTCGCCGATGACCATGAGTGCGGTGTCCTTCTCCGAGATCTCCGCCAGGGCGATGAGCCCCTGCCAGCTGCACCAGCCGGTGGGTTTCGCCTGCCGCCCGCCGACGCTGTCCCGGACCATCGAGTGCAGGCCGTCGGCGCCGATCAACAGGTCTCCCTCGGCGCAGCTGCCGTCGTCGAACCCGACCCGCACGGCGTCGCCCGTAGCGGCCAACGCGATCGCGCGGGCCCCGCATCGAATGCGGTCGGCCGGAAACCCGTCCAGCAACCGCTCCAGCAGGACCCGGCGCGGAACCATCCGGACGGGCGCGCCGAGCCGATCCGCCATCGCGGACACGTCGAGCGTGGCAAGCGGATGGCCCGTGGCCGTCACGGCCCGCACGGTCGACAGCGGCTGACCGGCCCGGTCCATGTCGACGCCCAGCTGCCGAAGCACCGTCTCGCCGTTGGACCAGATCGTCACCGCACCGCCGGCAGCCCGCACCTCCGGTCGGCGCTCGAAGACGGTGACGTCGTGTCCGTCCCGCGACAATCCGCGGGCAACGGCAATCCCGCCGACGCCGGCGCCCACCACCAGCGCCCGCAGTGGACGCCCGTGGCCAGACACCGTAGCTCCCGACCCCTAGAGCGAACGCTGCAACAGGACCTGGCCGCTATCGGCGGCCACCACCTGCACGGCCGCGATCTGGTCGACCGGCGTCGAGATGCTGCCCGCGGGCGTCGCGGTGTGGCCGGGTTCGGCCACCCAGGTCGCCAGCCGGGTCTGGCTGCCGTCGCGACCCACCACGACCATCGCCAGCGTGTCGTGGTGCGCGTTGAGCGGGGCCAGGCACACGCACCGCAGGTTGATGGAGGTTCCCCAGTGCTGGCTGGCCAGCTCGACCGTCGACGCCAGCAGGGTGGTGCCCACCTGCGCCATGGGCGCCGAGGACGCGGTCACCTGCTGCGACGGGGACGAGGAATACCCCTGCACCCCGACGAACACGCCGATCGCCAGCACCACCGCCGCGGCCGACGAGGCCACCCAGGTCACTATCCGCGTGCGGCGCCGGCGCCAGCTCACCTTGGCCAGCAACGACGTCAAGAGCTCCGGCGACATCTCCGGTGTCGCCGACCATCCGGCGGCCGGGTTTGAGTCGTTGATCGCCGCCACCTCGTCCGGGCCGAGCTGCGAGAGCAGCGCCGGCACGCCGCTCAGGTCGGCGACGGCCCCCCGGCACGCCGGGCAGTGCGCCAGGTGCGCCTCGAATTCGCGTCGCTCCACGGCCGACAACGAGCCCAAGACATATGCGGCATCCCACATCACGTACGGATCGTCCGGCGGGCCGATGCCCCGCAGCGGCGTCTTCATGTCATCCATTTCCTTCGCACCCTTCAAGCTTTCGGAGCCCCTCAGCGGGTAACTCCAAGTTCCTGCAGAGTGAGTCGCAACGCCCGCACGGCGTAGTGTAATCGCGACTTCACGGTTCCCTCCGCAATCCCGAGGTCTGCAGCAATCTGCGCGGTGGTCCATCCGCGGTAGTACGACCGGTCGATCACGGCCCGGTGTTCGGCGGAGAGCTGCGCCATCGCGTCGGCGATCAGCAGCTTGTCCAGCGCCGCGTTCACCTCGTCCGGCGTCGACCGTTCGGGTGCCCCCGCCTCGTCGGTCGAAGCGACGACGTTGCGGAACCGTGCGCTGCGCCGGTCGTCGATGATCATGTTGCGCGCGACGGTGAACAGCCAGGCCCGCGCCGAGCGCTCGGTATCCCCGACGACCTCCGGATGCTGCCAGGCCCGCAGCAACGTCTCCTGCACGACGTCCTCGGACTGGCTCGCATCCCCGGTGAGCCGGAGCGCGTAACGCCACAAAACCGCTGCGTGTTCGTCGTACAGCGCCTTCATCAGGGCGGCTTCGGCGGTCCCGGACGCCCTCCAATTCCCTGCAACACGGGCCACTCCATCACCTCCGACTACTGAAACGAGTCGAACGGCTGCTCGGTTCAATGGCCACGACCCGCTTCACCCGGCTCCGCCGCGCTCGCGATCGCGGCCGGTTCAATGGCCACGACCCGCTTCACCCGCCTCCGCCGCGCTCGCGATCGCGGGTGGTGACGCTAAGCCAGGGTCAGGATGCGCGGCCCGGCGTCGGTGACCGCGACGGTGTGCTCCCAGTGTGCCGCACGGGACCCGTCGGAGGTGGTGACGGTCCACGCGTCGTCGAGCACCACGGTCTTGCCCGTCCCGAGGGTCAGCATCGGTTCGATCGCCAGCACCGACCCGGGGGCGAGCAGCGGGCCGCGCCCGGGTGAGCCCTCGTTGGGCAGGAAGGGGTCCATGTGCATGTGCCGCCCGATGCCGTGGCCGCCGTAGCCCTCCACGATCCCGAACGCGCGCCCGTGCCGGTCGGCCGCCGCGCGCGTGCCCGTTTCGATGGCGTGCGAGACGTCGGTCAGCCGGTTGCCGGGGACCATCGCCGCGATGCCGGCTTCGAGCGATTCCCTGGTGGCGTCGCAGAGCGCCTGGTCGGCCGCGTCGAGGGTGCCGACGCCGAACGTGATTGCGGCGTCACCGTGCCAGCCGTCCAGGATCGCGCCACAGTCGATGGACACCAGGTCGCCGGGGGCCAAGATCTCGGCGGCCGACGGAATCCCATGCACCACCCGCTCGTTGACCGACGCGCAGATCGACGCGGGGTAACCGTGATAGCCGAGGAACGACGGTATCGCGCCCGCCTCCCGGATCACCGACTCGGCGATCTGGTCGAGGCCCAGCGTCGACACCCCGGGCACCGCGGCCGCCCGCACCGCCTGCAGCGCGGCCGCGACCACCGCCCCTGCCGCCGCCATCGCGTCCAGCTCACCGGCGGTGCGCTGCGGCACGACTTTGCGACTCCGCAGCCGCGCCAGCGCGCTCATGATTACTTGCCCAGCGCTTGCAGGGCGCGGGCGAACACTTCGTCCAAGGTGCCGATGGCGTCGACCGTCTTGAGTTCGTCGCGGTAGTACTCGAGCAGCGGCGCGGTCTCGTCGCGGTATACCTTCATCCGGTTCAGGATGATGTCGTCGGTGTCGTCGGCGCGGCCACGGGCTTTGAGCCGTTGCAGCAGCTCGTCCTCCGAGACGCGGAACTCCAGCACCGCGTCGATGTCGGTGCCGCGGCGTTCGAGCATTTCGTGCAGCGCCTTGGCCTGCTCCGTCGACCGCGGATACCCGTCCAGGACGAAGCCGGCAGCCGCGTCGGCATCGCTGAGGCGGTCGTCGACGAGCTGGTTGGTCAACTCCGAGGGCACCAGGTCGCCGGCGTCCAGATAGCGCTTCGCCTCCAGGCCGAGTTTGGTCCCGTTCTCGATGTTGCTGCGGAAGAGCTCACCGGTGGAGATGTGCGGGATCCCGAGCTTTTCGGAGAGCTTCTGGGCCTGCGTTCCCTTGCCCGCCCCCGGCGGGCCCAGCAAAACGACTCTCACTTCAGGAACCCTTCATAGTTGCGCTGCATCAGCTGGCTCTCGATCTGCTTGACCGTATCCAAGCCGACGCCAATCATGATCAAAACCGCGGTACCGCCGAACGGCAAATTCTGAACCGCTCCGCCATTGCCGATTTGCAGGAACACGTTGGGCAGCACCGAGATGGCGCCGAGGTAGATCGAGCCCGGCAGGGTAATCCGGCTCAGCACATAACGCAGGTAGTCGGCGGTGGGCTTGCCCGGCCGGATGCCCGGAATGAACCCGCCGAACTTCTTCATCTCGTCGGCACGTTCGTCGGGGTTGAACGTGATGGACACGTAGAAGTACGTGAAGAAAATGATCAGCCCGAAATAGATGCTGATGTAGATGGGATCGCTGGGATCGGACAGGTAACTGCCGACGAACTTGTCCCACCAGCTGTTGCCCACTCCACCGCTGCCGCTGCGGATCAGCTGCGTGATCAGGTGCGGAATGTAGATGAGCGACGACGCGAAGATGACGGGGATGACGCCGGCCTGGTTGACCTTGAGCGGCAGGTAGGTCGACGTTCCGCCGTACATGCGCCGGCCCACCATGCGCTTGGCGTATTGCACCGGGATGCGGCGCTGCCCCTGCTCGACGAACACCACGCCGACGATGATGACCAGGGCGGCGACGCAGACTGCGGCGAAGATCATCCCGCCGCGGCTGTCCAGGATGGTCTTGCCCTCGGACGGGATGCGCGCCGCGATGCCGACGAAGATCAGCAACGACATGCCGTTGCCGATGCCCCGCTCGGTGATCAGCTCGCCCATCCACATGACCAGCGCCGCTCCGGCCGTCATCACCATCACGATGACGACCAGCGTGAAGATGCTCTGGTCGGCGATGATGTCCAGCGAGCAGCCCTGTAGCAACCCGCCGTTGGCCGCCAGCGCCACGATGCTGGTCGCCTGCAGGACCGCCAGCGCGATGGCCAGATAGCGGGTGTACTGCGTCATTTTGGCCTGGCCGGACTGGCCCTCCTTGCGCAGTTCCTCGAACCGCGGGATGACCACCGTGAGCAGCTGCACGATGATGCTGGCGGTGATGTAGGGCATCACCCCGACCGCGAACACCGTCAGCTTCAGCAGCGCACCGCCGGAGAACAGGTTGATCAGCGAATAGATCTGTCCGGCCGCGCCGCCGCTGGCCTCCTTGATGCACTGCTGGACGTTCGGGAAATTGACGCCAGGGGACGGCAAAGCAGCGCCCAGCCGATAGAGAACGACGATTCCCAGCGTGAAGAGGATCTTCCGTCTCAGGTCGACTGTCCGCAGCGATGAGATGAAAGCCGAAAGCACTCTTCCTCCTGCGAGCCGGGGGTCTCCTGCATTACGCGCCCAACACCCGCAGGCCAGGACGTACGGCGTCGCGCGTCAAACCGTGTACGAGACTAACAGCTGGTCTGGGCAGCTCCGTCCAGGGCCGTCAACGACGACCCATAAAAAGCACAGGGAGCCGCAAGCCGTGGGGCGTAGAGTGCTCTTCGTTCGTTGCATTTGCTAAGTAAATGGGGAGCAGCATGACACGCACTGACCAAGACAGTTGGGACTTGGCCTCCAGTGTCGGCGCCACGGCCACGATGGTCGCCGCGGCCCGCGCGCTGGCCAGCGAGGGCACCGACCCGATCATCGACGACCCGTTCGCGGCGCCGCTGGTGCGAGCTGTCGGCCTGGAATTCTTCCGCCAACTGGTCGACGGTGAAGTGGCCCCTACGGACGCGCAGGACGGCGAACGGGATCTGCAGCTGGAAACGGATTCGATCGCGGTGCGCACGCGCTTCTTCGACGACTTCTTTCTCAACGCCGCCCGGGATGGGATCCGCCAGTCGGTGATCCTGGCCGCCGGCCTCGACGCTCGCGCGTACCGGCTGAGCTGGCCGCCCGGGAGCGTCGTCTACGAGGTGGATCAGCCCAAGGTCGTCGAGTTCAAGACCGCCGCCATGACCGATTTGGGCGCCTCCCCGACCGCCGAGCGGCGCACCGTGAGTGTCGATCTGCGCGACGATTGGCCGGAAGCGTTGCGGCGCAGCGGTTTCGACCCGGCGCAACCGACGTCGTGGAGCGCCGAGGGGCTGCTCATGTACCTGCCGCCCGAAGCCCAGGACCGGCTCTTCGACAACATCACCGAGCTCAGCGCGCCCGGGAGCACGCTGGCCACCGAATTCCACGGCGACTCCGGCCGGACGATGAGCGAACGCGCGCGGCAGTTCAACGAGCGGTGGGCAAACCTGGGATGCGACATCGACCTGTCGGGTCTGTTCTTCGACGGGGAGCGCAGCAACGTCGTGGAGTACCTGACCGGCCGCGGTTGGCGGGTGAGCACCCGGGAGCGGCGCGAGTACTTCGCCGACTACGGCCTCGTCTTCCCGGACGACGAGACGTCCCAGCTGCGCAACATCGTCGCCGTCACGGCGACGTTGAGCTAGGCGCCCGCGAAAGCCCTACGCCGCCAACGGCTTTGCCGTAGCTCAGGCGGGCCTGGCGGACGGCGCGCGCACCACCATCGGCACGGCGGGGAAGCACCAGGCCATCTCGGTGCGCGATTTGCGCAGGGCGGCCGTGCCGTAACCCTTCTTGCGGTGCTCCGGGTGGATCCAGATGCGCACGTTGACCTCGCCCCCGAGCAGCTCGCCGAACACCATCCCGACCTTCTCCCCGCAATCGACGGCCACGAACCACGCCGCCTCCTCGTCGTCGAGGCGCCCAAGCGCCGCGCCGATCTCGTCGTCGAGGTTGCCGGCCGGGCCGCCGGACCCGTCCCCGGCGGCACCCATGTCCTCGGTGCGGGCGGCGAAGATGTCGCGGTCGTTTTCCGCCGAGAAGGGCCGCAGCTCCAGGGTCTCGCCCAAGCTGGCCGGACGCTCGCCGAGGGTGAAGCTGAGCTGTTTGTTGAGGTCCTCGAGCTCGGACAGGATCTTGCGGCGCGAGTCGATGGTGAGCTGATCGAACGACATCCCCATCACCGCTTCTGCGGCCACGTGGGAGGTGTCGAGCAGTCGGACGATCGCCTCGACCGCGGCCGCCTTGTTCTCGGACTCCACCACGACGTCGGCGATTTCATGGCGCCGTTCAAGAGCTTTCAGCAGGGCATCGGCAATCTCGCGACGGGCGGCTTTGCGATCGTGGTCGGTCATTGCACCAGCCTAGAACGCCGCCGGAGGGAGCGCGCTACATCCCCGGTTTCCCAGCTCCAGGAACCGCTGGTAGCGGTCCTCGACCGCGGCGGCCCAGGCGGCATCGGGTTCGACGACCCGCTCGGTGGAGACCCAGCGGGCGGCGTCGGCGATCGAGGTTTCCAGGCCGGCCGCCATGCGCCCGAGGAAGGCCGCGCCCAGCGCCGCCCCCTCGGGCACCGCCGACACCTCCACCGGCCGCCCGGTGGCGTCGGCGATGGCCTGCATCCACGGTCCGACCCGGGTGCCGCCGCCCGTGGCGACGATCCGTGCCACCGGCGCCCCGCTCAGCTCGATGAGCTGACGGACCACGAAGCCCGACGCCTCGTAGGCGGCCCGGCGCAGCGCGGCCGCGTCGTGGGTGAGGTCCAGCGCGTCGAGCACGGCCCGCCGATCCGGGTCATGGAACGGGGTGCGCTCCCCGCGAATGTAGGGCGACCACACCGGCACCCGCCCGGGCTGCGCGGCGGCCGGGTCACCGGATGCGACCACGCGGTCCACCCAGCCGAGGAACAGCCCGCCGGCATTGCTCGCCCCACCGATCTGGCTCTTGCCCGCGGCGGTATGGGGGATGGTCCACAGGCCCGGCACCTGCCGGGCCTCGGGGATGGTGGTCCACACGATCAAGGTGGTGCCGCACAGCACCAGCACGTCGCCGTCGCGGTCGGCGCCCGCCACGATCTGCTCGCACAACGCGTCGATCGCGCCGATTCCCAGCGCGGCGCCGCTGCCGTGCACCTGCCCCACGGCGGCCCCCATGCTCTCCACCCGCGGCATCTGCTCGGGCCGCGCGCCGCGCTCGGCGCACGCCTCGGGGTTCCAGCCCGTCCCGTCGAACAGCGGGTACGCGGTCGCAGCGGTGGCGAAGTCGATCACCGCCTCGCCCGCAAGGGCGTGGTTGGCCACCGCCGGTGCCGGCCAGTACCCGGCCGCGTCCGGCGCCTGCGCCGCCGTCCAGCGCAGGAACTCGGCGGCCTCGCCCAGGGCCGGCAGCGGCTGCACCGATTGTTCCGGTGTTCGGCCCCGTTCGTCGCCGTACAACAGTCCCGGCGTCGTCGGCACGCCCGCGGCGTCGACGGCCGTCAGCGACGGCACCATCGCCGATACGGCCACCGCGCGGACGTTCGGCCCGGGGTTCAGCTGGTTCAGCGCCGCCACCGGCCCCCGCCGCCACGCCTCGCCGGCGTCGTGCTCGAGCCGGCCGGGCGCCGGCACCCGTAGCTGGTGCGGGATCCGCGCCCGCGCCGTCACCCGGCCGTCGGCGTCCGCGGCGACGGCTTTGACCGCGGTGCTCCCGACGTCGATGCCGATTGTGACGACTTCACGTGACACGGGCGTCACCGTACGCCAGCATTGGGGTTCGTGACGTCAAGACCGCGCGCGTTGGTGACGGCCCCGCTGCGGGGACCGGGCTTCGCCAAGCTGAAGCAGCTGGCCGACGTGGTGTACGACCCGTGGATCGAGCAGACCCCGCTGCGGATCTACAGCGCCGAACAACTGGCCGAACGCATCACCACCGAGGCCGCCGATGTCGTTGTGGTGGAAAGCGACTCGGTCGGCGGGCCGGTGTTCGACTTGGGCCTGCGGGTGATCGCCTCGACCCGCGGCGACCCCAACAACGTCGACATCGCGGGGGCCACCGCGGCCGGGGTCCCGGTGCTGAACACCCCGGGCCGCAACGCCGACGCGGTCGCCGAGATGACGGTCGCGCTGCTGCTGGCCGTCACCCGCCAGCTCCTGCCCGCCGACGCGGATGTCCGCAGCGGCAACATCTTTCGCGATGGCAGCATCCCCTATCAGCGGTTCCGCGGCTGGGAGGTCGCCGGGCGCACGGCCGGTCTGGTGGGCCTCGGCGCCGTCGGCCGCGCCACCGCATGGCGGCTGTCCGGGCTGGGCCTGCGGGTCATCGCCCACGACCCCTACAACGACGACGCCCGGCACGGCCTGGACGAGCTGCTGGGCGAGGCCGACGTCGTCTCCCTGCACGCGCCCGTCACCGACGACACGGTCGGCATGATCGGGGCGCCGCAGTTCGCCGCCATGCGTGACGGCGTGGTCTTCCTCAACACCGCCCGCGCCCAGCTGCACGACACCGACGCGCTCGTCGACGCGCTGCGCGACGGCAAGGTGTCCGCCGCCGGCCTGGACCACTTCGTCGGCGAATGGCTGCCCACCGACCACCCGCTGGTCGGCATGCCCAATGTCGTGCTGACGCCTCACATCGGCGGCGCCACGTGGAACACTGAGGCTCGGCAGGCGCAGATGGTGGCCGACGACCTGGAAGCGCTGCTGGCCGGCGGGATGCCCGCCCACATCGTCAACCCGGAGGTGCTCGGCCCATGACGTCCGTGAAATCGGTGGCCCACCCCGAAACGGCGGTGCTCGACGCGGCCAAGGACATGCTGCGCCGGGGCCTGGTCGAGGGAACCGCGGGCAACATCTCCGCGCGGCGCTCCGACGGCAACATCGTCATCACCCCGTCGTCGGTCGACTACCGCGACATGCAGCTCGACGACCTCGTGCTCATAGACCCGGACGGCGCCGTGCTGCACGCCGCGGACGGCCGCTCGCCGTCCTCGGAGATGCAGCTGCACCTGGCCTGCTACCGCGCGTTCGACGACATCGGCAGCGTCATTCACAGCCACCCGGTGTGGGCGACCATGTTCGCCATTGCGCACCAATCGATTCCGGCGTGCATCGATGAGTTCGCGGTGTACTGCGGCGGGGACGTCCGCTGCACCGAGTACGCCGCCTCCGGCACCCCCGACGTCGGCGCCAACGCCGTCAAGGCGCTCGACGGCCGGGGCGCCGCGTTGATCGCCAACCACGGCCTGGTGGCCGTGGGGCCACGACCGGACAAGGTGCTGCACATCACCGCCCTGGTGGAGCGCACCGCCCAAATCGTTTGGGGCGCAAGGGCGCTCGGCGGCCCGGTGCCCATCCCCGAGGACGTCAACCGCAACTTCGCCGGCGTATACGGCTACCTGCGCGCGAACGCCTGATGCGCTCGGTCCGGTTCGGCCACGCGCGCGTGGCGCGGGTCCTCGAACTCCAATTCGACCTGACGACACGCCTTTTCGCGCAAACACCGCCGTCCGGCTGGCAAGACAACGCCGACCTGCTGGTGCCGGACTTCTTCGACCCATCGACCGATCAGTGGCACATCGCGATCCAAAGCTGGGTCATCGAGGTCGACGGGTTGACCGTCGTCGTGGACACCGGTGTCGGCAACGACCGCCAACGCCCGCACATGCCACCCCTGGACCACCTCAACACCGGATTCCTGGCCGCCCTGCGGTCCGCGGGCGTCGACCGCGCCGCCGTGGACGTGGTAGTCAACACCCACGTCCACTCCGACCATGTCGGGTGGAACACTATGCTGGACAACGATTCCTGGGTGCCGACGTTTCCCAACGCCCGATACGTGGTGCCGGCCGCCGACTACCAGCACTTCGCACCCGATGGGCCCGCGGCGAGGCGATCGCCGCGCAGCGAGGAGGAAGCGGCTCAGCAGCGCGGCGACCAGCTCGTGTTCGCGGACAGCGTCGCACCGATCGCGGCGGCGGGACAGCTCGTCCAATGGTCGGACGATTACCAGATCAGCCCGTCGCTGCGGCTGCGGCCCGCCCCCGGGCACACGCCGGGCTCCTCGGTGCTGTGGCTGGATGCGGGTCAGCCGGCCGTCTTCGTCGGCGATCTCACCCACAGCCCGCTGCAGTTGCGTCGCCCCGCCGACGCCTGCGCCTTCGACGTGGACGGCCCCGCCGCCGCGGTGACCCGCCGCCGGATCTTCACCGAGGCAGTCCAGGCGAAGGCCGCCGTGATTCCCGCGCACTACCCCGGACGCGGTGGTGCGACGATCCTCGCCGCCGAGGACCGATTCGACGTCGACCGCTGGCTGGACATCGAATCCCTCTGACTAGCTAAAGCGGACCCGCAGCGATTCGTACACCGTCATGTTGTTCGTCAGGTCGGGAAGCACCATGGTCGGCTCGCCGACCTCGATCAGGTCGGTGTTCAACAAGATCTCGTCCAGGGCGGCCCGGACTTCCGCTCGGGCCAGCATGGCCCCCAGGCAGTGATGGGCGCCGCCACCGCCAAACGACTGGTGCGGATTGGGATTACGGCGAATGTCAAACCTGTAGGGATCCTCGAAGACGTCCTCGTCGCGATTGGCCGATCGCAACATCGTCACCACGCGCGCACCCGCCGGGATCAGAACGTCGCCGAGGTGGACGTCCTTGGTCGCTCCGCGTACCCAGAACATGATGGGCGTGGAATAGCGGATCACCTCCTCGACCGCCGTGGCGCGCGCACCGGGTTCACAACGATAGATCGCCATCTGGTCGGGGTTGTCGACGAAAGCACGAATCCCGTCGCACAACGCGTTTCGTGTCGTATCGGCACCCGCCAGCCCGAGGATGAAGAAGAAGATCTCCAACTCGTTGGAGGGCAGCAGGAAGCGCTTTCCGGATTCTTCCGTGACTTCCGTGGTGCACAGCGCACTCCAGATGTCGTCCACGGGATGTTCGCGTTTGTGCGCCGTCAGCGAGCTTGCGTATTCGAACAGCTCCACGAAGGGCAACAGATCGTCCCCTTCGGGGAGGGACATCTGTGCACCAGCGGTCTTCAGAACTCGATCAATCAAACCGAAAACATGCGGGCGGTCGGATTCGGGGATCCCCACGATGTCGCCGATCACCGATATGGGCAATCCGGCGGCCAGGTCGACGAACTCGCCACCTCCGGACTCCCGCAGTGCCCCGGCCATCTCTTTGGCCCGACTGCGAATTCCATCTTCCAACTTGGCGACCGCGCGCGGAGTGAAGGCACGCGTGATGAGCCGGCGGCGGACGGTGTGATCCGGCGGGTCCAGACTCACGACCGCCGGGTAAGCGTCGAACAGTGCTACGTCCTGGATCAGCGGTCCGCGTGTCGCGGTGAACGTCTCGTAGTCGCGATGCACCCGTGCCACGTCGGCGTGCTTGGTACACACCCAGAATTCGCGGCCGACGGCCGACCTCACCTCCTCGGTGAGCCGCTGATGAAACACCGGCGTACGGGCGCGCAGTTCGGCGAACAGATCGTCGGGAAAGCGCGATGACCAGATCGCCGGCTCGGCGAGGTCGATCGTCGTGTCGCTCATGATGCACCACCCCCGATTTCGCTTCGCAGACCGCCCAATATCAACCGCAACCCGTACGCAAACGCTTCGTCACTTGGACCGTGTGCCCCGGCACCGGCGTGACGGATTTGCTCGAGCTGCACTGCCCCCAGCAGGTGGACGTAGAGCGTGGCGTGTGCCGCATCGAAATGTTCCGCGTTCAAACCGGATTCGTGCAGGATTCCGCGAGAGGCGCGGTCCATCTCGGTGGCCGCCGCCGTGTGCGGATGTTCCAGCAGCAGGACGGTGATCCCGGGCACCTCGACCAGCTCCTTCCACGCATTCGTGTAGAGCGCGATCAACCGTGACTCCCAGTCGCCCTCCTGCGGCACCTCGATCTGGGCGAGCACGGATTCGATGAGCAGATCGAGCAATTCGCGCTTGTCACGGACGTGGTAGTACACCGACGAGGCGGCCGTGCCCGCCTCAGCGGCCAGCTCGCGCATCGTGACCCGGTTGACGCCGACACGCTTGGCCAATTGCAACAGGTGCTTGGTCAAGTGCGCCCGGTCGAGCGCTCCGTGCCGCAACACCGGCGCACCTGATGCAGTCTGCATGCGTTCTCCCATCCGGGCCCTTTCGAACAATGTTCTGATTAGAACAACGTTCGGCGCGCTCGTCAACGGTGGCGAAGGGATTCGGGCCCCCCAGTGACCGCTCGACAGGACCGGGACGCCTCGTCAGCGCCGTCGCCACCCGCGGGGCGAGAGCCCGTGGGTCCGGCCGAACAGCCGGCTGAAATAGCCGGGATCGGCGATCCCCACCCGCCTGGCGACCTCGGCGATCGGCAAATCCGTATCGGCCAGCAGCCCGCGGGCCTCGGCCATCCGGCGTTCGGTGATCCACTCCCCGACGGTGCGCCCGGTGCGGCGCCGCACCACGGTGGTCAGGTGCCCGGGCGTCACGCCAAGTTCGCCCGCGACGTCGCGCAGCGACAATGCCTCGGCGTGCCGGCGGTCGATCACCTCGAACACCTCGGCCAGCAGCGGCTCGCCCGCGCGGCGCAGCTCGGCCACCACCGGGCCCGCCAGCCGCGCGAGGTCGATCAGCAACAGCGTCAGATGCGCCAAGGCGGCCTGCCGATAGCCGTCCTGCCGTGCGAGCAGCTCGGCTTCGATCGACCCGATCGCCGCGTCCCAGACCGGCCGTCGCGCCGCGGGCACCTCCAGCCGCAAAATCCCGCCGGCGTGCCCGTGCAGGAACGGGAACAGCAGCGGGTGCGCCCGCCACGCCGGCCACGGCGATCGCCCGTCCTCGCCCAGGGCCGCGGGGTCGAAGAAGACAGCGATACCGGCGTCGCGATCGGCCAACTGCGCGGGATCGAGCACCCGCCCCGCGGCTGCCACGTAGACAAGCCCGGGCGCGGGCAGGTACCACAGCGCCGGGAAGTCGTGGATGTGGCGACCGCGGTCGACAAAATCCTCCGGGCCGGACCGCACCACCGTGACCGGGGGGGTGTCGGGATCGGTCCGGTATGCGTAGACCGGCACCCCCGCGCGCTGCCGAACCATCCGAGCCGGTTGCGCCATATCACCGAAAATAGTTCAAGTTTCTCCGAGGATCACCCAATTCTTTGCCGATGCATCGGTTCACCATGGATTGCGTGACAAAACATCATCCACATGACTACCTGCCGGCCGCCGGCCACGACGCGTTGCTCCCCACCTACGACCTGATGTCACGCCTGCTCGGCATGAAGAGGGTCCACGACGCGCTCCTCGCGCAGGCCGAACTCGACAACTGCCTCCGCATCCTGGAAATCGGCTGCGGCACGGGCAATCTCACCATTCGGGCGAAACGCTCCCATCCCCAGCTGGAGGTGGTCGGATGCGATCCCGACCCGCGGGCGCTTGACCGGGCGAAGCGAAAGGCGGAGGGGATCCGCTTCGAGCAGGGCTACGCCGAACGGCTGCCCTACGCCGACGGCGAATTCGACCGGGTGCTGTCGTCTTTGATGCTGCACCATATCGGCGACGACGCCAAAACCGCTGCGGCGGCGGAGGTTTTCCGCGTCCTTCGCCCGGGCGGCCGGCTGCACCTGGTCGACATCGGCGGCGACATGACCGATGACCACGGCCTGCTGGCGCGGCTCATCAGGCGCAACCACCACGCGGCCGGCAACCTCGGCGACGCGATCCCGCGACTGCTGCGCGGGGCCGGTTTCGAGTGCACCGAGGTCGCCTCGGAGCGGCACCGCGTTCTCGGGCGATTGAACTACTATCGCGCCACCCGCCCCGCCTAGACCGCCAGTTACGGTTGATGCCATGGCGCCCTACCGCGTGGTTCAGTGGTCCACCGGCAACATCGGAAAGCGAGCCCTCGGCATCCTGCTCGACCGCGACGACTTCGACGTGGTGGGCGTGCACGCCCTGGGGGCGGAGAAGGTGGGGCGCGACGCCGGGGAGCTCGCGGACCGGCCCCCGACCGGCGTCACCGCGACGGACGACGTCGACGCGCTGCTCGACCTGGCGCCGGACTGCGTGAACTACATGCCGCGGGCCATCGACTACGAACTGGTGGAAAGGATGCTGCGCCGCGGCATCAACGTGGTCACGACCGGAGACTTCCTGACCGGCACCCACCACCCGGCCGAACTCCCGGCCCTCGAGGAAGCAGCCCGACGGGGCAACGCGACCTTCCTGGGGACGGGATTCGAGCCGGGCTTCATCAACGTCGTCGCCGGGTTCCTCACCGGCGCGTGCCGACGGGTGCACAGCGTCAAGCTCGTCGAAACGTTGGACTGCACAACCTATCCCATACAGGATGTGTGGAAGGTGCTCGGATTCGGCAAGCCACCCCGTGAGCGGGTGACGCACCTCGACCCGGCGACGCAACGATACGGACTCGGCTACTTCGAGACGCTGGACATGATCGCCGCCATGCTGGGTACCGAGCTCGACTCCAAGGAGGCATTCGTCGAGCCCGCGGTGCTGACCCGGGACCTGGATCTGGGCTGGGTGAACTACGCCGCGGGGACCGCCGGGGGCCAGCGCCGCACCTATCGCGGCTATCGCGGGGGCCGCCCGGTGGTCGAGCTGGCCATCTGCTGGACCATGAGCGACGACGCGCTGGACCCACAATGGACGGACCCCAAGGGATTCAGCGTGGTGATCGAAGGCGAGCCACGCGTGGACGCGACGATCCGGTTCGGCAAACCCGGCGAGGACGTGATGACCGTGTTGATGGACAGCACGGCCGTCGCGGCGGTCAACGCCATACCGTTCCTGTGCGACGCGCAGCCGGGGGTCATCACGCCGATCGATCTGCCCGTCACCGGATCCCGGGGCGCCCTGCTCTAGCGCTGGTCGAACACGACCTTCGCGGCGCCGCCCGGGTTGCCGCGAATCGGGGGAAGCGTACAGTGGTGGAGGCTTGTTAAATTAGCTAAATATTAGCCTGACTACTTCTGAACAGGGGCGAACATGACTTCCACCAGGTATGAGGGCGACACCTGGGACCTGGCGTCCAGTGTCGGGGTGACCGCAACGATGGTCGCGGCCGCCCGCGCCGTGGCCACCCGCGCCGACCGTCCGCTGATCAACGACCCGTTCGCCGAGCCGCTGGTGCGGGCCGTGGGCGTCGACCTCCTCACCCGGCTGGCGACCGGCGAGGTGAACCCGGACGAGCTGAACGACGCGCACGACGGCGCGACCGGATCCACCGGGGCGATGTCCCGGATGGCCGACAACATGGCCGTGCGCACGAAGTTCTTCGACGAGTTCTTCCTGGACGCGACGCGCGCGGGCATCAAGCAGGCGGTGATCCTGGCTTCGGGGCTGGATGCCCGTGCCTACCGGCTGGCATGGCCCGCCGGGACCGTCGTCTACGAGGTGGATCAGCCACAGGTGATCGCGTTCAAGTCGCGCACGCTGGCCGAGCTGGGCGCCGCGCCCACCGCCGACCGGCGCGTGGTGGCCGTCGACCTGCGCGACGACTGGCCCGCCGCATTGCGCGCCGCCGGATTCGACCCGTCCCAGCCGACCGCGTGGAGCGCCGAGGGCCTGCTGGGCTACCTGCCCCCGGAGGCGCAGGACCGCCTGCTGGACACCATCACCGAACTCAGCGCCCAGGGCAGCCGAGTGGCGGTCGAGAGCGCGCCCAACCCCGAGCCCGGGGACGAGGAGAAGCTCAAGGAGCGCATGCAGCAAATCTCCGAACGCTGGCGTGCGCACGGTTTCGACCTGGACATGGCGGGGCTCGTCTACTTCGGGGACCGCAACGAGGCCGCCCCCTACCTCGGCGAGCGCGGTTGGTCGCTGAACGGCGCGAGCATCCGGGAGCTGTTCTCGGCCAACGGGCTTCCGCCGCTCGAGGACGACGACACACGCATGGGCGAGGTGCTTTACGTAAGCGGCACGCTGGACAAGAAATAGGAGCCTTGGCATGACTGTGGAATCGGGACGTACCGAAGGTGACAGCTGGGGGCCCGGGTCCAGCGTGGGAGCGACGGCCACCATGGTCGCCGCATCCCGCGCGGTGGCGTCTCAGGGACCCGACGCGTTACTCGACGATCCGCTGGCCGAACCGCTGGTCCGCGCCGTCGGACTGGAGCCCTTCATCCGCATCATCGACGGACAGGTCGATTTCGAGGACGACCCGCTGTTCAACCGCAAGGCCCGGGCCGAGCAGATCACGGTTCGCACCCGGTTTTTCGACGACTTCTTCACCGGTGCCACCAAAGCTGGTGTGCGGCAGGCGGTGATCCTGGCGTCGGGCCTGGACACCCGCGCCTACCGCTTGCCGTGGCCGGCGGGCACCGTCGTCTACGAGATCGACCAGCCGCAGGTTATCGCGTTCAAGACCGACACGCTGGCCGACCTCGGCGCCGCCCCGACAGCCGAGCGCCGCGCGATCGCCGTCGACCTGCGTGACGACTGGCCGGCGGCGTTGCGCGACGGCGGGTTCGACGTGACGCAGCCGACCGCGTGGAGCGCGGAAGGGCTGCTGCCGTACCTGCCGCCCGAGGCCCAAGACCGGTTGTTCGACAACGTCACCGCGCTCAGCGCGCCGGGCAGCCGGGTGGCCACCGAACACGTGCCCGACCCCAACGCCTTCTCCGACGAGCGATTGGAGCGCATCAGCGAACGGTGGCAGCGCTTCGGCTTCAACCTCAACGCGGCCGACCTCTTCTACCGGGGCGAACGCAACGTCGTCGTCGACTACCTGAAAACGCACGGCTGGCAGGTGGAGACACACCCGGCCCGGGAGTTGTACGCCCAGAACGGCTTTGAATTCCCCGAGGACGAGATGTCGGCAACCTTCGGTGAGTTGAGCTACGTCGCCGCGACGCTGGCGTAGCGGGTTGGCTAGGGTCTCCCCTATGTCACGCGCTCACGACGACGAGTGGGACCTGGCGTCCAGTGTGGGCGCGACCGCGACCATGGTGGCCGCCGGGCGGGCCATGGCGACGAAGGATCCCCGCGGCCTGATCCACGACCCGTTCGCCGAACCGCTGGTGCGCGCGGTCGGGGTGGACTTCTTCACCAAGATGATGGACGGCGAGCTGGACCTCGAGGCGATCGAGAACGCGTCGCTGGTGCGCGTGCAGGCGATGGTCGACGGAATGGCGGTGCGCACCAAGTACTTCGACGACTACTTCGTCAACGCCACCGGCGGCGGAATCCGGCAGGTGGTGATCCTCGCGTCCGGATTGGACTCGCGCGCCTACCGGTTGCCGTGGCCGGACGGCACGGTGGTGTACGAGATCGACCAACCCCGGGTGATCGAATTCAAGACGGGCACGTTGGCCGGCATCGGTGCCGAACCGACCGCGACGCGGCGCACCGTGCCGATCGACCTGCGCGCCGACTGGCCGGCCGCCCTGAAAGCGGCCGGGTTCGATACGACGGCGCCTACCGCGTGGCTGGCCGAAGGCCTGCTGATCTACCTGCCGCCGGAAGCCCAGGACCGGTTGTTCGACAACATCACCGCCCTCAGCGTGCCCGGGAGCACGATCGCCACCGAATTCGTGCCCGGCATCGTCGATTTCGATGCCGACAAGGTCCGGGAGATGTCCGGTTCCTTCCGCGAGCACGGCGTGGACATCGACATGGCGTCGCTGGTCTACGCCGGCGAGCGCAACCACGTCGTGGACTATCTGCGATCCAAGCGGTGGGACGTCGAAGGCACCACCCGCACGGAACTGTTCCGGCGCCAGGGCATCGACGCGCCCGCCCCGGAAAACGACGATCCGCTCGGCGAGATCATCTTCATCAGCGGCAGTCTCACCGGCTAGGTTTCTAGAACCGCGACGGGCCCGGCCACAGCACGCTGGCGCCGCTCAGCGTCTGCTCGACGTTGTTCAGGACACCGGTGACCGTGCGGCCCAGCAGGGCCGCCAGCGCGTCCGGCAGCGATGCGGCGGCGGGTTGCGACGAGGCGCGGGGCCGCACCATGTCCAGCAGCGATGAGCCCGGATAACTGACGATGCGGACGTCGCTGTCCTCGTCGAGGTCGGCCAGAACCTTGGCCCGGCGCACGGCGGTGCGGAACCCGCCGAGTTCGTCGACCAAGCCGCGGTCCAGGGCGTCGGCGCCGGTCCAGATTCGTCCCTGCGCAACACGATCGACCGCCTCGGCGGTCAGGTTGCGGGCTTCGGCGACCCGCTGCACGAAGTCGGCATAGAACAGGTCCGCCTCGGCTTCTCGATGCGCCTGCTGCTCCGGCGTGAACGGTGCGTCGATCGACCAGGCGTCGGCATTGGCGTTGGTGCGCACGGTATCCGACCCAACCCCCAACCGCTCCAGCAGATCGCGGATCACCAGCTTGCCGGTGATCACACCGATCGAACCGGTGACCGTCGCCGGATTGGCGACGATCGCGTCGGCCCCCATCGAGACGTAGTAACCGCCGGAGGCGGCGACCGCGCCCATGGACGCGACCACCGGCTTGCCCCGCTTGCGGGCGCGGGTCACCTCGCGCCAGATGCTCTCCGACGCGGTGATCGTGCCGCCGGGGCTGTTAACCCGCAGCACGATCGCGGACACCGAGTCGTCGGCGCCGGCCTCCCGTAGCGCCGCCCCGATGGTGTCGCCGCCGGCGGTGGCGGTGCCCAGCGGCAGGAACTGCGGCCCGCCGCGTCCGTCGACGATCGTGCCGTCGACGGTGATGACGGCCAGGGTCGGCTTGGGCCGGCGGCCGGGAACCGATGGCTTGGGTGGGGCCAGCCGGGAGCGGGCCGCACCGGCGTAACGCGCCAAGTACAACCGCGGCGGGGCGGTATCATCCGAAACGTCTTTCACCCCAACCAGTTCCGCTATGCGGGCGTAGGCTTCGTCGCGAAATCCAATCCGATCGAGCAGGCCGGCGGCCACGGCGTCGTCACGCAACAACGGGGCGCGGTCGGCCAGCGTGTCGAGCGCGCCGGGGTCGAGCCTGCGCGATTCGGCGATCGCCTGCCACGCCTGCTGCTGCAGGCTTTCCAGCATCCGGGTGACTGCCTCGCGATGGGCGGTCGTGAATCCGTGTTCGGTGAAACGGTTTGCCCACGACTTGTATTGGCCGCGCGCGACGAATTGGGGTTCGATCCCCGCCTTGTCGAACGCGTCGCGCAGGAAGGTTTCGTTGCTCGCGAAGCCGATCAGCCCGACGCTTCCCGACGGCTGCATCCAGACCTCGCCGAACGCCGAGGCCAGGTAGTAGGACAGGGTGCCCGGATAGGTTTCCGCCCAGGCCAGCGACGGCTTGGCGGCGGTGAACGCAACAATGGCCTCGCGTAGCTCCTGCACCGCCGCCGGAGGTGACGCCGCAAGTTGCACCCGGGCGATCAGCCCGGCGACCCGCGGGTCCTCCGCCGCGCGGTGGATCGCGGCGACGGCGTCGCGCAACGCCAGCGGCCTCCCACCGGTGAAGATCGCGAGCGGGTCGAACCCCGTGGCCTCCGGCGGCGCCGAACGCAGGTCGAGCTCGAGGACACAGCCATTGGGTACGCCGTGGTGGCGGGCGGTGTCGACTCGTACGGCCAACGCGCGGACGTCGTCGACCCTGGGCATCGAGGGCAGGAAGGCGAACATGTTTGCAGCGTACCGACACCGCCGCCGTACGGTGGTTGGGTGAGGTTCTCGATCGCCATCCCCCAACTCGACTACGACCGCTTCGAAGCCGACGGGCTGCGCGCCTACCTGCTTCGGGCCGAGGAGCTCGGGTTCGAGGGGGGTTGGGTGCTCGAGCAGATCATCGGGGACGCACCGCTGCTGGCGCCGCTGGAGCTGCTGGCCTACTGCGCGGCCTGCACCGAGCGGCTGCGCCTCGGGGTCGCCGTGCTGGTGACGTCATTGCACGATCCGCTGCAGCTGGCCTCTTCGGTCACCGCGGTCGACCGGCTCAGCCACGGCCGGCTGGACGTCGGCGTCGGAACCGGCGGCGGCTTCCGCAGGTTCGCCGCGTTCGGCGTCGAAAAGGAAACGTACATCTCGTATTTCACCGAGGGCCTCAAGCTGATGAAGGCCGCCTGGTCCGACGAACCCCGGGTTACCTTCCATGGCCGGTTCCGCGACGTCGACGACGTGCCGATCCAGCCAAAGCCGGTACAACGGCCGCACCCGCCCATCTGGTTCGGCGGTCAGGCCCCGAAGGCCCTGGCCAGGGCGGTGCGCCACGGCGACTCCTTCCTCGGCGCCGGTTCGTCGACCACCCGGGCCTTCGCCGGGGCCGTGACCGTGGTGCGTCAGGAAATCGACGAACAGCGAAAGGACCCAGCGCATTTCACCATCGGCAAACGCGTCTACCTGATGGTCGACGACGATGCGGCGCGGGCCCGCGAGCGGGTGCTGGCCGGCCTGCGGCGGATCTACGGCAAGATGCCCGGCGTCGAAGACGTTCCGGTGTCGGGCACGCCCGACGACGTGGCACGGGGGCTGCGGGAGGTGATCGACGCGGGGGCCGAATACCTGCTGCTAAATCCCGTCGGTGTCGATGTCGGAGAGGACCGGGAGCAGATGGAACGCCTTGCCGCGGAAGTCATTCCGCGGCTGGGCTGACTACAGCTCGGTCGCCGATCCGCCCGCGGCGGTGATCTTCTCGCGGGCGCTGCCGCTGAACTTGTGCGCGGAAACCTCGACCTTGACGGTCAGCTTGCCGTCGCCGAGGACCTTGACCAAAGAGTTCTTGCGGACCGCGCCCTTGGCCACCAGCTCGTCGACGCCGATGGAACCGCCCTGGGGGAACAGCCGATTGAGGTCGCCGACGTTGACGACCTCGTATTCGGTGCGGAACCGGTTCCGGAAGCCCTTGAGCTTGGGCAGCCGCATGTGAATCGGCATCTGCCCACCCTCGAAGGTGGCCGGCACGTTCTTGCGGGCCTTGGTGCCCTTGGTGCCGCGGCCCGCGGTCTTGCCCTTTGAGCCCTCACCGCGACCGACGCGGGTGCGGGCGGTCTTCGACCCGGGCGCGGGCTTCAGGTCGTGCAGCTTGATCGTCATTTCTTCTTCCCTCCGGTCCCTGCGGCTTGCGCCTCGGCCGGCTCCACCTCGACGAGGTGGTTGACCACCGCGATCAGGCCGCGGGTCTGCGGGTTGTCCTCACGGATCACCGAATGGCGGATCCGTCGCAGGCCCAGGGTGCGCAGGCTCTCCCGCTGCTTCCAGCGGGCCCCGATGGTGCTGCGCACCTGGGTGATCTTCAGTTCGCTCATTGCGGTGCCGTTCCCTCACGCGCGGCACTGGCGGCCAGCGCTTCACTTTCCCGTCGCGCCTTGAGCATTCCGGCCGGGGCGACGTCCTCGATGGGCAGCCCGCGGCGGGCCGCCACCTCCTCGGGACGCTGCAGCAGCTTGAGCGCGGTGACGGTGGCATGCACCACGTTGATCG
>NZ_LZSZ01000066.1:0-11142 GCF_001665645.1 Mycobacterium sp. 852002-30065_SCH5024008
CGGGTCCGAATCCATCAGCCGCTCAAGGGTTTCACCGGCCTGGGCCTGCAGCAGCGTGATCACCGAGACCACGCCGTCGAGCCGTCCGTCCCCGTCGAGAACATGCACTTTGATGAGCGCCTCCGGCTGTATGGTGCTGGCGGTGGTGATCAGGCCCAACGCCTCCGCCGCCGTCGTGGTGGCGGCGGCCGATACGAAGTCGACGTTCATCAGCCCGCCGGCGCTTTCGGGATTGAAGCCCATCAAGGTGATGACCTTGGTGCGCTGCGGGCCCGGCATCAGGTCCAGCACCCGCCGTCGCCGCGACTGGCGCAGGTCGGCGATCGCGTCGGCGGCATCGTCGGCGCGCATCCGGCCCAGCAGCGCGGCGACCTCGTTATCGGGCATGCCGTCGAGGAGTCGGCTGGCCTTTTCCGGCTCCAGTTCTTCGAACACGTCGGCTTCGAGTTCGGGATCGCTGCGCACCCGGTCGAGGATCTCGCCGCCCTCGGCCTTGTCCGCCTCCTCGAGGAGGTCGGCGATCTCGGCGGCTTTGAACTCGCCGAACCGGTCCGACAGGCGCCGCACCGCGTCGGAGCGAGTGTCGCCGATCAGCGGTTCGAACGCCTTCCAATCCCGAGCAGCGTGCCCACCGGACTGCTTGATCAGGCCGAACAATCGTGGTGGCCGTCGGGTGTCCACGCGCGTCAGCATCCATCCGCCGCCGGTATCTTCCAGCTCCACGTCGTAGGCGCGGATCAGCTCCACGTTGGCCACGTCGATCAACCGGTGGCCCAACACGTCGGCGCGCAACAGCACCTCGCCGTTGCGGCGCTCGAAGCCGCGAAGGTCAACCTTGTTCTTGGTCAACAGGACTCGGTCCGCGGCGTACTCGTCGATGGACTTGTCGCCGATGAACACGCGCCGACCGCCGACTCCGGCAACGATCCCGGTCACCAGTGGATACTCGTCGGCGCCCCGCAGCCGGACGATCACGTCCTCGACCCGGCCGACGGTTTCTCCGGCGCGGGCGAGTACCGGCGCTCGCAGCAACTGCGAAAGGTGAATCACCGGCCGCTCCCCGCTGCGTTCGGCCGCCGTCTCCGATGCGCTCATTCGTTCCTCCTCGACACCCCGCGACCGACCCTTCGAGCAGACTGCACGAAACCGGGCTGCGACATCGTGTGCAGCTACGGCTTACCGCCAGGATCGGTGGTGGCGCAAGTGGCGTCGCTTGACCGGCCGCAAGATCGTACGCCGGGGTCCCGGCGAGTAGCTACCGCCGAGAGGTAAACGGCAGGCGGCCATCGAGTCTTATTGTTTGCCGACTTTCCCGGCGATCTGATTGGCGATGCTGACGCCAAGGTCTCCAGCGTCCTTGCGGCACGCATCGACGTCGATGACGACGTTGTTGCGTACGGTCAGCGCCCGCTGGCAAGGCATGGTTACGTTCACGCCGTTTCGATTGACGGTCAAGGTCACGGTTGCGCTCAGAACCCCGTTGGCGTTGGCGACCGGTCCCACCTTCCACTGAAGTTCGGGATGGGTGTCGTCGGCGGGTACGGTGTCCAGCCGGTTGGCGCAGGCGGGCCATTGCTGCGACGAGGTCGTGAAAAACGCACTCGCTTGATCGGGCGACGGAAACAACACGACAAACTGATACACGTCAGGGCTTTCCAAGTCATTCGCACCCGGGGGAGCGGGTGCAAGGTCGTGGTAGCCGTACACCGCCGTGTAACCGCTATCGGCATAAACGGGTTCCAGTGCCGCGTGGATGGCGTACTTGCATTCGGCGGGAAGGGTGTAATTGGTGCGCTTGACGCTGTCTTCTTCCAGCGCGGTTTTCGGTGGGTCACTCGACGTCCCGGTGACGCCCAGCGCGGTGTCGATTTCGCTCGGGCTGAGCATCAGGTCGGGCAGCTGGGCCTTCGTCAGGGCCGCATTGGACGACAACGCCCTGGTGCTGGTGGTGATGGATGACGAGGCCGCGCCGCCCCCGTCATTGTTGCCGCAGCCCGCGACCACCATTCCGATGGCCGCAGTAGCAAAAGCCGTTATCAGCTGGCGCATATCGAGTGCCTTCCTACTTGACTCGGCTATCAAGCATTCGCGCACCCCCCGCGCGTCGTCCTATTCAGAAGTTATTTTCGCGAATGAAGCGTACGACAGCAGCCGGTTGTCTTGGGCAAGTTCAGTGCCAAACGATATGTTTCGCGGTATGGCCGCAGTCGACTTCACATCGGTAGCGCCGATCGTCCCGGTCCTAAATCTGGACACCGCCCTGGATCGCTATCGACGACTCGGCTTCGATGCGCGCCGATACGACGGACCGGATCGTTACGGCTTCGTCGAACGGGGACCCGTGTCGATCCACCTCACCGAATGGGACGAGCACGACCCGCTGCGGACCGCCGCCAGCGTGTACCTCTACGTCAGCGATGCCGATGCCCTCTATGCGGAGTGGGCGGCACTGGAAGGCCTCGATGGCCGCCTGATCCCACCACAGGACACGCCCTATGGTCTGCGCGAATTCGCCTATGTCGATCCGGACGGCACGGCGCACCGAGTCGGCTCGCGCAGCGGATCAGGCTGATACCGTGGGCTTTTCGTCGGCCGGCGGAGTGCCGGTGGCCTGGCTGTGGGCCAGCGAGATCACCGCTGCGGCCACGACGGTGACCGATACCCCGAGTGCGACTAGGCCGACGTCGTTGGTTCGCAGCGTCTCGCCCAGCACGGTGACACCGAGTACCGATCCGACGACGGGCTCGGCAACGGTGACCGCAGGAAGCGATGCGGTGAGCGGGCCGGCCCGAAACGCCGATTGTTCCCAGGCCGTGGCCGCGATCGCCACCACCACCCACACGTACAGCTCGGGTATGCGCAGCAACGCCGGGATGCCGTGGTCGAGTTGGTCGACCACGCCCTTGGTCAACACCGAAAACAATCCCCACAGCGAGCCGGACATCAGGCCCAGCAACAGCGCGCCGACCCCGCCCGGGAACATGCGCGCGCCGACGACGCACAGGATCAGCGCCGGGCCCATGACCAACGCCACGATGGTCCACGTCTGCACCGACCCTCGCGGCGTTCCCTCCTGCGGGTCGCCGACGGTCACCACCACCGCAACCGCGGCTGCCAGCAATACGGCCCAAATCCCTTGCTGCACAGTGATTCTCCGGCGGTTAACCCGCGCGCTGATGAGCAACGCGAACAGCAGCGACGTTACCAACAGGGCCTGCACGAGCACCACCGAACCCAGGCCCAGCGCGGCGGCCTGAAACCCGAACCCCGCGCCGGCCACCAGGCTGCCCGTCCACCATTGGCGATCGCGAAGCAACCGGCGAAACAGCGCGAGGGTGCCAACCGGTTTGTCGGTGACCTGCTGGGCGGATCGCTGCTGGATGACGTCTCCGATACCAACCATCAGGGCGGCGGCGACCGCGAGAACCGCTGCGATATCTGTCTTGCCCAAGCGGCCCTCCTCTGTGATTAGCCGACGTCAAGTCTTACGCCTGCCGGTCCAAGGACTTGCGACCCTAGACTTCTGGACGGTACGCGGCCGACGGTAGCGGAAGTTTGTCCTGCTAGAACTTTAGGAGGCTGCCGCATGACCAGCCGAAGCCTGAGGCGTGGGCTCGTGGCGCTGCCCGCCATCGCCGCCGCTGTTGTCGCGGTGCTATATCTGCTCTTGCTCGGCTGGGGAATGCTGATGCGCATACAACATGTCAGCGACTGGACGCGCCAGCTGACCAAGCGGGGGAATCCCTATCTGCGCGCCGTCGCCGGGACCAGGCTGGGAATGTTCTACTTCAACCTGAGCGCACTGCGGCACGTCGGCCGGCGCAGCGGCCGAACGTATGTGACGCCGCTGAGCGCTTATCCGCTCGGCGACGGTTTCGTGCTGGCGGCGGCGTACCCCCATGTTGACTGGCTGGAGAATGTGCTGGACGCCGGTAAATGCAGGTTGACATGGAACGGCAGCGAGTACGCGCTAGAGAGGCCCGAATTGATCCCCCGCGCGGAAGCGCTGAGGGCCTACCCGCGCCTGGTACGGCCCTTCCTGGCAGGCGCCGCGGGGCAGAATAAGTTTGTGTTTCTGCATCGCGCTGAGGGGTCGGACGCACCGCGGTCGCAAAGTGATTCGGTGTTCCCCGGCACCACAGCGCCGAATTCGCCTTCTGGCAAGGAGATACAAGCAATGGACAACACGACCTCCGGAATCGGCGTGATGGCTACCGAGGCGCTCGATCTACTCATCGATGCCGTCGACCACATTTCACCGGACAACTGGGACGAGCCATCCAACCTCGAGGGGTGGAGCCTGCGCGAGCTGGTGGGTCACGTCACCGGCAGCGCAGCGAAAGTCGTGACGCTCGTGGAGGACGGCGAGATCTGGGGAGGTCCCTCGCAGCCTTCCGACTGGATATGTGACAACCCGGCGGCGCGCCTTCGTGAGCTGGCGACGCGGCTACGAGACGCCTTGCCGGGCGCCGAGTTCGACGGGATGCGGACATCGCCGGAAGGTGAGGTTCCGTTGCATCGGGCCCTGACCTATCCCGTCTCGGACTTGGCCATGCACGCCTGGGACATCCATCGCTCACAAGGGCGGCTGATCGAGCTGCCGGAGGACCTGCTGGCGCTGGGCCGCGGGCTGGTGGAATCGGCGCCGGAACAGATGTTGCGGCGGCCAGGTGGCTTCGGTCCGGCCCAAGCCGCGCCCGCGGATGCGACACCGACTGCCCGGCTCATGGCATTCCTCGGGCGCTCAGTCGAGGTCAGCGGATGATGGGTGCGGCGCTGCTTCGTCAGTGGCCTGAATTGTCTTGCTGCTCACGCACTCCCAGCTGACGCGACACGCTGGCGGCGTCCCAGTACTCCCGTGCGCGGTGAATTCTGCCGTCCTTGATCTCGCATACGAAGCAAACCTGCAGCTCGAACACGTCGCTTGTCGGTTCAGCATGCGAAATATCGATTCCGTGCAGACCCCATTCCATCTCGAACGGGCTCACCTCGCCCGCCATCGACACCGCTCGGAGTTGCCCGCCTCCGAGCGACAAACCCGGGCGACGAAGCTTGGAGCCGGTCCACACGCGCGCATTGTCGCCGGGAGGCGGGCACGTCGGGCATCCCTGCGGCAGGGGCGGCTGTGGCATGTGGCCCGCTGTGGGCGTCAGCTATTGCGGCTGATCTTGAGCGCGGTGGTGATCATGGGGATCTGCAGGGGCAGGCGGGCCAGGGCGGCGATCCGCATCGGCCAGGGCTTGTTCCACCACAACCGGCACATGTTGACGTTGGCCGGGAACACCCCGATGAACAACACGGCCGCCGCGAGCGCGGCGAATCGCCGGGTGCGTCGCGGCAGTAACGCCGCCCCGACTCCCACCTCGGCCACACCCGAGGCATAGGTGTAGAACCGCGGGCTTCCGGGCAGCTCGGCGGGAACGATGGTGTCGAACGGTTTGGGCGCGACGAAGTGAAGCGTCCCCACGCCGAGGAGCATCGCCGCGACTCGGTACGCGGCCAGCTGGGTGGTGTCACGCTCGGCGGCTGATCTGGTTGTCATGGGCCCATTGTGTCCTGTGCCTGAAGACCGGCGGTCACCACCGGTCGGCTCTCTTCGCCCACCCGGCCCAGTGGACTTAGGCCGTTTACTATTGGCCATACGGTATTTGTTACGATTCGCGTTATCTGCTGACATCCGCGCTGCCCATCGCAGCCAGACCCTTCGAGGTTGAAAACATGGCTACACCCGTCATTGTCGGAGCGGTTCGGACGGCGATCGGCCGCTCCTTCAAGGGCACGCTCGTCAACACACCGCCCGAGACGCTGATCACCGCGGTGCTTCCCGAGGTGGTGCGCAGGTCCGGCGTCGACCCCTCCGCGATCGACGACATCATCTTCGCCGAATCGCACTATGGCGGTGGCGATCTGGCACGGTATGCGGCCACCGCGACCGGTATGGAGGACATTCCCGGCCAGTCGGTGAACCGCCACTGCGCGGGCAGCCTGACCGCCATCGGCAACGCCGCGGCCAGATCGGCTCAGGGATGGAACGCGTGCTGATCGCCGGTGGCGTGCAGTCGTTGTCGATGACGCCGCTGACCAACTGGCGCATTCCCGGCCCGGAGCTCAAATTCGAGGAGCGCTGGATGCCACCGACCCACGTCGAAACCCCGGACGCGCCCGCCAAGGACATGTCGATCACCGTGGGCTGGAACACCGCCCAGGCGGTCGGCATCACGCGCGAGGAGATGGACGCCTGGGCCGCCCGGTCACACCAGCGCGCGATCGCGGCCATGGACGCGGGGAAGTTCGTCGACGAGATCATCCCGCTGAAGATCACGCAGTTCGACGGTTCGGTCACCGAATTCTCCGTCGACGAGCATCCGCGCCGGGACACCACCGTGGAGAAGCTCGCCGCGCTCAAAGTGCTGCACCCCGAGATCGAGGGATTCTCGATCACGGCGGGCAACAGCAGCGGTACCAACGACGCAGCCGCGGCGGTGGCCCTCGTCGACCGCGACTATGCCGCCGCCGAGAACCTGAACGTGATGGGCACGGTCCGGGCGTGGGCGGCCGCGGGGGTCGCCCCCAGGGACACCGGCCTGGGGGCGGTCAAGGTTATCGGCAAGGTGCTGCAGCGGGCCGGCCTGTCGGTCGGCGACGTGGCGCTGTGGGAGATCAACGAGGCGTTCGCTTCCGTGCCGATTGCGGCGTGCCGGGAGTACGGCATCGACGACGAGAAGGTCAACTTCTCTGGCAGCGGCTGCAGCCTCGGCCATCCCATCGCGGCGTCGGGTGCGCGCATGGTGACCACGCTGGCCTACGAGCTGGCCCGCCGGGGCGGCGGCATCGGCGTCGCGGCCATGTGCGCGGGCGGCGGCCAGGGCGGCGCCGTGGTGATCGAGGTCTAGCGGCGATCGCAAGCGCGGCGAAGCCGGGCGAAGCGGGTCGCCGCCATCAGGTCTAGCGGCGATTGCAAGTTCCGGCGGCGGGTCGCCGCCGTCGGGTCTAGCGGCTAGTTGCAGTACGTGTAGCCGATGAATTGGGTGCCGCGGGTGTCGCCGCTCGAATAGTTGGCGAAATGCACCGCCGGCTGCCCGTTGTACTGAGTGTTCATCTTCTGCACGTTCGGTGGCGGGGCGCCTTTGGGGAAGGACAGCACCATGTCGGCGAAGATGTTCAGGCCGACCTGGCAGATTGCCTCGCGTCGCGGCGGTTGCGGATTCCAGGCGTGTACGACGACCGGCTCGGTCAGCTGATACCCCACTGCGCAATTCGGGTCGCAGACCTTGAACACGGCCGTGCCGGTCCCGTCGGCGCCCTGCGGCCCCCACGAGCTCCACGACATGTCTTGCAGCGCAATGGCTACGCTGGCGCACCCCAGCACGTTGAGCCGCTTCGGGCGCTCGACCGGCGGAACGGACAGGTTGTAGCAGCCCGGGATGGCGAAGCTCTGCGGTGGTGCCGGCTGGGCGGTAGGAGGCCCCGCGCCGTGGTTGCCCTGCGCCAGCTTCATCCCCACAAAGGCGAGTACGCCGCCCAGCGCGACCACCGAGACGATGCCGACCACGATCAGACGCCCCCGTGGAATGCGTCGCAACCGGCTCAATAAAGGAACGTTGCCCCCGCTCACATTCACCAGATTACGGCCGGAACTTTCCTGCCGGGGTGGGGCCCGTCAGCGTTGTCCTGGCAGGGTAAAGTTGGTCAACGCTACCAAGTTAAGGATTGTGATGGCCCTGCAACTGACGGACGACCACGAACTGGCCGCACGGTTGGCCACCGAGGCCGGGCGGCTGTTGCTCACGGTCCGGGAAGAGTTCGCCCACGCCGACGCGAGCGAGCGGAAAGCCGCCGGCGACAAGCGATCCCACGATTTTCTCATGGCGGCTCTCACCGACGCACGGCCAGAAGACGCGGTGCTGTCCGAGGAGGGTATCGACAATCCGGTCCGATTGCGCTCGCAGCGGGTGTGGATCGTGGATCCGCTGGACGGCACGCGGGAATTCTCCGAGATCGGACGCGACGACTGGGCCGTGCACGTCGCGCTGTGGGAGGCCGGCGAACTGGTTGCCGGGGCGGTGGCACTGCCGGCGCAGGGCATCACCCTGGCCACTCCCGAGGTCGATTCGCCTCCCGCGGTGCCCGGCAAGCCGCGCATCGTGGTGTCGCGCACCCGGCCGCCCGCCATCGCCCTGGCCGTGCGCGACGCGTTGGACGGGGTGCTGGTGGAAATGGGTTCCGCCGGCGCCAAGGTGGCTTCGCTCGTCCAGGGGCTGTCCGACGTGTACGTGCATGCGGGCGGTCAATTCGAATGGGACTCGGCCGCCCCGGTGGCGGTGGCCCGCGCCGCTAGTCTGCACACCTCGCGCATCGACGGTTCGCCGTTGGCGTACAACCAGCCCGACCCGAAGCTGCCGGACCTGGTGGTCTGCCGGCCCGAGCTGGCGGAAGCCGTACTGGCCGTTACGCGCTGAGGCTCCTCAACGCGCGCGAACGCAGGGATCTCGCGTTCAGTGAGCACCGGTGAGGTCGAGGGCGATGTCGACGAGCATGTCCTCCTGGCCGCCCACCATCCCGCGCCGGCCGGCCTCTTCGAGCAGCGTGCGGGCGTCGATGCCGAACCGGGCAGCGGCCGCCTCCGCGTGCCGCAAGAAGCTCGAGTACACGCCCGCGTAGCCGAGAGTCAAAGTCTCGCGGTCCACCCGCACGGGCCGGTCTTGCAACGGCCGGACGACGTCGTCGGCCGCGTCCTGCAACCGATGAAGATCGCAACCATGGTGCCAGCCAAGGCGGGAGGCCGCGGCGATGAAGACCTCCAGCGGCGCGTTTCCGGCACCCGCTCCCATGCCCGCCAGGGATGCGTCGACTCGGTAAGCGCCGTGCTCGACGGCGGTGATCGAGTTGGCGACGCCCAGCGACAGGTTGTGGTGGGCGTGGATGCCGATTTCCGTTGTGGGTAACAGGGTTTGGCGGAGGGCGCGGACTCGGTCGCCGACATCGCGCATCGTCATCGCGCCGCCCGAGTCCACGACGTAGACGCAGGTGGCACCGTATCCCTCCATCAGCTTGGCTTGGCCGGCCAGACCGGCGGGACTGGTCATGTGGCTCATCATCAGGAAGCCGACGGCGTCCATGCCCAGGCCGCGGGCGGCGGCGAGATAAGGCGCGGCGATGTCCGCCTCGGTGCAGTGGGTGCCGACGCGCACGACGGTTGCGCCCGCGCGCTGCGCATCCCTGAGGTCGCGCAGAGTGCCCACACCCGGCAGAAGTAGCGTCGCGATCTTCGCGTGGTCGACGGCCGCGGCGACGGCCTCGATCCATTCGGCGTCCGTGTGCGCCCCGAACCCGTACACGCAGCTCGAACCCGACAACCCGTCACCGTGAGCGACTTCTATCGAGTCGACCCCCGCTTCGTCGAGTGCCCGCGCGATGATGGTGGCCTGCTCGATGCTGTACTGGTGGCGCACCGCGTGCATGCCGTCGCGCAGGGTCACGTCGCTGACATAGATGTATTGAGTCACGTTGTGGCACCGACACTTTCGGCGGGGTGCATGGCATGGAGAGCCAAGCGCTCTGCGGTGGACTTAGCGGCAGAGGTCATGATGTCGAGGTTCCCGGCGTAGGCGGGCAGGTAGTCGCCTGCGCCGGCCACCTCGAGCATCACCGTGACGCCGGTGCCCGCGAACTTGCCGGTTTCAGGAATGTAGAGCGGATCGTCGTGGCCGAAGACCTCGAATTGCACGTCTTGCTTCAGCCGATAGCCGGGCACGTATGCGGCGACCTGGCCGACCATGTCGAGGATTTCGTTCTCGATCGAGCGGTGGTCGACGTCCCCGTCGACGAGGCAGTACACGGTGTTGCGCATAAGCACCGGGGGGTCCGCGGGGTTGACGATGATGACGGCCTTGCCGCGCTGCGCACCGCCCACGACTTGTACTGCGGTTGAGGTGGTTTCGATGAACTCGTCAATGTTGGCCCGGGTGCCCTGGCCGGCGGACTTCGCGGAGATCGACGAGACGATCTCGGCGTAGGAGACGACTCCCGTCTTGGCGACGGCGGCAACGATCGGCACCGTTGCCTGCCCGCCGCAGGTCACCATGTTGAGGTTGGGTGCGTCGAGGTGGTCGTTCAGGTTGACCACGGGCACGCACATCGGGCCGATCGACGCGGGCGTGAGGTCGAGCATTCGGATTCCGGTGGCTTGCAGGGCCGCCCAGTTGGCGCGATGCGCGTTGGCGGAGGTGGCGTCGAAGGCCAGCTTGATGCGGGCAAAGTCCGGCATGCTCAGCAACCCGCCGACCCCGTCGGCGATGACGGGCACGCCCATTCGCCGCGCCCGGGCCAGTCCGTCCGAGTGTGGGTCGACACCCACCATGGCGGCCACCGTGAGCGGGCCGTCGCTGCCCAGGATCTTGAGCAGCAAGTCGGTGCCGATGTTGCCCGAGCCGATGATGGCCACCGGCCACTTTTGGGTCGGGGTCACTTTGCGTTCTCGGCGGCCATGCGCAGCGCGCTGTCGTAGAGGGTGCTCGCGTGCAGCTCAAACAGCGCCAGCAGGTCGACCGAGTCACCGCCGATCTCCTTGGCGACGAACAGGCCATCGCCACCGGCGAGGGCGTAGGTGGCCAACTGGTGGACCTGCGCGTCGGTCAGCCCAGGGACGAGGTCCCCGATGGCTAGCGTGAGCGTCTCGAACGCCTGGGCGCGCACGGCGAGGAACATGGCACGCGCCCGCGGCTCGACCGGCCGGCGCTCCAGCGCGAGCATCAGACCGAGGCGCAGGAAGTCGGGGGAGTCGAGCAGCGCCTTCGCGATCTGCATAACCATCGAGACGAGCCGCTCCCGCGCGGTTCCTTCGGCAGGCATCTGCCATGCCGAAAGCCAGTGCGCGAAGCTGCGTTCGATGACCGCGGCGATCAGGTCATCCTTGTCTTTGAAGTGCCAGTAGATGGAACTGGCCGGCAGGCCGCACTTGGCGCTGACCAGTCCGATGCTGGTGCCCTCGTAGCCGCGCTCGCTGGCGATCTCGGTGGCCGCGTCCAGGATGCGGCTTCTGGACGCTTCGCCGTCGACGCGGCGGCGCCTGTTCGACTTTTGCGGCTTGTCGTTAGCGGCCACTGAAACTCCTTGCTGGAGGCCCTTGACTCTGTAGTGATC
>NZ_LZSZ01000067.1:0-638 GCF_001665645.1 Mycobacterium sp. 852002-30065_SCH5024008
ATGCGATCGTCGGCAGCGTCAGATGTGTATAAGAGACAAGTATTGGGGCCGAGCGGGGTTGACCGCAGCCCGGTTTGTGGCGTGTCCGTTCGCCGGGGCGTCGGGGGTGCGGATGTATCGCACCGGGGATTTGGTGTCGTGGGGCGACGACGGTCAGCTGCGGTATGTGGGGCGTGCTGATGAACAGGTCAAGATCCGCGGGTATCGCATCGAACTCGGCGAAATCCAAACCACACTAGCCAGCTTGGACGGGGTGGACCAAGCGGTGGTGATCACCCGCGAGGACCACCCCGGGGATAAGCGGCTGGTCGGCTATGTCACCGAATCGGGTTCGGGGACAGTGGATCCGGACGCCATCCGCACGCAGTTAGCGGATCGGTTGCCGTCCTATATGGTGCCGGCGGCGATCGTGGTGCTCGAGGGTTTGCCGTTGACGGTCAACGGCAAACTCGACACCCGCGCCCTGCCCGCCCCCGACTACACCGGCGGCGCGTATCGCGCCCCGGCCAGCCTGACCGAGGAAATCCTGGCCGACATCTACGCCGACATCCTCGGGCTGGACCGCGTCGGGGTCGACGACTCGTTCTTCGAGCTGGGGGGGGAATCGTTGTCGGCGATGCGCCTGATCGCACCTACAC